>NZ_JCACHU010000022.1:0-10334 GCF_059504005.1 Belnapia sp.
CTCCTCTCGGACGTGCTGACCGCAGCAGCTTACTCCCTTTCAATGAGGGTCAATAGACGCAGGGTGAGGGGTAGCGGGCGAAGCAACCTGCCGGCTTTCTACGTTGAGTCCTTATGCGCCATCCGTTGCTGGCATTGGTCCTGGCCGCCGGCCTGATGCTCGGTCGGTGGGTCATCGCCTACCAACTGCACGGCTTCTGAAGCGCTAGCCGGACCTTCTTACCAGGGTGTCGGGCTTTGATGCTGGAGCCACGCCGGCAGCGTGTGCTGATATCATGGGGTTCGGCCCAAGGATTTGAGCGGTTGGGGACGCGTCGGCCCCCGCCGCAGTCGGTGCAACGTTGGTGGGGAATACGGCGGCTTGTGGTGCCTGGGTCGTCAGGCTGGCCCGATTTGGGTGCCTTGTTCCGCGCCACATGTAAGGAAAGCGGCATGCAGCGCTCTCCAGGTGGGCCGCGATTTCTGCGCAGCGAACCGTATCTTGTCCTTGGTTTTGTCCTCGGCGCGGTCCTTGTCCGCTCACCGGCCATGCTTTACTCGGCACTGAACTACGATGAGAGCATGTACCTCCTGATGGGCTCCGAGTTCGCTCGGGGCCACCTACCCTACACGACAATCTGCGACCTCAAGCCCTTCGGCCTGTTCGCACTGGCAACGCCTGTTGCAGCCTCGCCCTTCGATCCCGTGTTCACCGCCCGTATCGTATCAAGCATCGTGGTAGGGCTGACTGCCTGGATGCTCAGCCAAATCGCGCGCCAACTCTTTGGGCCAGGAGGCCGAGCGATCGGGATTGTGGCCGGGCTCTCCTATATCGTGTTCAGCGTAGCCACCGGGGGCTTGGCGTTCCAGGGAGAGCTCTTTCAGAACGCGGTCTCGGTCCTGGGTCTGCTGCTGCTCTTGCGGGCGATTGGCCGCTGCGTTCCGCCCAGTGCCGCAGCAATGTGTGTCGTCGGGCTTGTGCTCGGGACTGGGGTACAAATCAAGCAGTCCACACTTTTCGACATGCTGGCGTTTCTGGCTGGGTTTTCCATCCTGGTAGTGCCGCTATCAAGGGAGAGTGGCGTCCGTCTCCGAACGAGCCTCAAGCCATTACTGGTTTTGGGGGCGAGCAGCTTGCTGCCCACTCTTTCCGTGGTCGCGCTCTACGCGGCCGCCGGTCATTTGGACGCGTGGACCACAGCGAACATTGACGCACATCGGGTATTCTACGGCCGTGACCGCGGCTTTGCGCTGGAGCCTGCTTTCGAGATGGCATGGGAGCAACTGCCTCTGTGGCTCACCGCTGCCACCGCGTTAGTGCTCGCCCCCGGCCTGGCGCTCGATCCGCGGGAGTGCCGCGCCGTTGCCTTCTTGGGTGTTTGGTGGGCCGCGGTGGCCGCCTGTATCGCCTTCTTGCGTATCTCTGCAGATCACTACTTCCTGCAGTTCCTACCGCCGCTCTGCCTCCTAACTGGGTTGGCGGTCGGCCGGGGTGTGCTGGCTCGCATTCCCGACCGCCACGCAGCCGGGGCTGTCCTCGTGGCACTCGCCTCCCTGACCATGTTCGCCGTGGCCCGATACCCGATCCTCCATGCGATCCTCATGCTGAACGACCGCTTTGGGGGCGAGCGCTGGGCAGGTGACACCCCGCGGCGTATCGCAGCCGACCTCAAACCCCTGCTCCAGCGAGGAGACACGATCTATGTCGTGGGCTTCCAGCCTGCAGTCTACTTGCTGACTGGTGCCATGATCCCGACGCGCTTTGCCTTCACTGGCTTGCCGCACTTTCAAGTTCCGGGTCGTGACGGGTGCCCTTGGGTTGAGCCGGCGGTGGAGATGCGCCGCGTGATGGAGCGCCGACCGCGCTTCGTCGTCGTGGAACGCAATATCTTCCTGGCGGAGATGCGATCCGACGTCCGCCAGATCCTTGATGAGCACCTGGCCTACAGTTACCGGCTTCGCAAGCGCGTGGAAGAACACCGTTTGCACTACTACTACCCCTTTGAGCGCTTCATCATGGATGGCGGTAAGGCAGCCGACGTCTACGAACTTAGCGGTGGGTAAAGTGAGCAAGGCCCTGCTTAGCAATCTCAACTCTGACCTCGACTTTGGCCATTTCCTGAGCTGAGGCGGGGGGGGGGCGGCTAGACTGGCGAGGTCCCCGCCAAAGGACCGCCACCATGCTGCGCCTGCCAGCCCGCTTCGCCGCGGTGATCCTGTGCTTTGCGCCGCTCTTCCAGCAACGGAGTTGGCGGCATGCCGAGGTGTTGCTGCTCGGGGCAATCCTGGCACCGAGCCGGCGAACGGTGGCCAGCATACTTCGGATCACCGGGCCCTGCCGGGAGCGGCGGTTCGTCAACTACCATCGCGTGCTCAACCGGGCTGCCTGGAGCGGGCGGACGGCGGCGCGGGTGTTGTTTGGGTTGCTACTGGACGCCTTCGTGCCGACCGGGCCGGTGTTGCTGGGCCTCGACGACACCATCGAGCGCCGACGCGGCAAGCGGATCAGCGCCAAGGGGATCTACCGGGGCCCGGTCCGCTCCAGCCACGGCCATTTCGTGAAGGCCAGCGGCCTGCGCTGGCTCAGCCTGATGCTGCTGGTGCCGATTTCCTGGGCTGGGCGGGTCTGGGCGCTGCCCTTCCTGACGGCGCTGGTGAACCGCCCCGGGTTAGCCGGAGGCTGGTGAGCTTGAGTCAGGCCGCCAGCGAAATCTCCTGCTGGGCGGCATAGTAGCGCGCTTCTGCCTCGGCTAGCGGGATGTTGCCGCTCGGCTCGAGGAGGCGGCGGTGGTTGAACCAATCGACCCACTCCAAGGTGGCGAACTCGACGGCCTCCAGGTTGCGCCAGGGACCGCCGCGTCGGATCACCTCGGTCTTGAACAGGCGAATGACGCTCTCGGCCAGCGCAGTGTCGTAGCTGTCGCCGACGCTGCCAACGGAGGCTCGACCCCGGCCTCCAGCAAGCGTTCAGTGCAGCGATTCTGACCCACAACCATGAGATCTGCTTTAGCATCCGTCCTCGCGCCAGGGATGCGTAGCCGTGGGAGACTGGGGATGGCTGGGTTCCGCTTGTGGTCCGCAAGACGTATGACGGTACTCGGGTGTGACCATGGCTGACCCACTTTGGATGCTTGCAGGCCTTGCCGCGGCACCTGTCGCCGGCCTTTTTGCGATGCTGGGCCGGTACCGGCGGCGGCGACAAGCGGCGACCAGCGCGGCCAACAGGACCGCTGCCGGCAGAGGACCAAGCCAGGAGTTCCACCTTCCGCCCACGATCGAGGCCGCGGAGCGCGAGATGGCGATGCTGCTCCGCCGCATGCGGGCCTATCTGCGCGACCCGTATGACTATGCCACGTCGCGGATCGTAGGTGAGGCCGCGTTTGAGACCTGCCTCGACCGCGCCGGCATCCTTGGCGCCCGGATTGCCGAGCTGGGCGGTGCTGCACCTGCCGGCGCATCTGAGCACGAGCGCACACGGGGGCTGATCCTGGAAGGTCTCATGGCTGGTCACCGAGTGGCTGACCAAACAGGCGGCGGTGTGCCAACACGGCAGGGTATGCATCCGCCAAGCCATGAGGTGAAGTCACGCTCGAGACTTTGGCCACAGTAACCACTCGCCCGGCGTGGGTCTGGCCGGACTCGAGCGCCTCGTCAAGCGCCGGATTTTAGGGCTGTCTCGCCTCCCATACCCAGCATGTAACTGAAAGTGACAACCACCAGCCGGGTTACGCGTATCCATTCCAGGAGGTGGCCCATGACCGATCCCGACGACCGCGAGGGTGGATTTTACTGGATCACAATCGGCGATCAGGAGCCCGAGGTTGCTCAGTGGCAGACCGAGTGGAACCAGTGGCTGGTAACAGGGCGCGAACTGCCGCTATCAGATCTCCTATCCGAAGAGGTTGTGGTGCTGAGTGAGGTGCTGCTGCCACCGGCAACCTCCATCACTCTTTCGGCAGCATAGCTACAGCCACCTCATCGGTCGGTTGCGGCAAGTTTGCCTTCACATGCGGTAAGTCACCCATGGCACAAATGAGCGCCTTTTCGTGCCAACTGCCTCCCGTTCAGCTCTGGGCTACGTTCTTACTTGGGGAAGGTGCCCTCGTGCCCGCTGGATTCATGCTCGAAACTGGCGGATATGCGCCCATGCCGGACGATGAGATTCGTTGCCCACCTTCCCGAGAGCGGACATTACGTTTCTCGGCTCTTCTGACCGAGGTGGGCGGGAACCGGACCTTCTACGGTCCGGCGTTCCATGGGTGGCAGCGTGCCGCCGGACTGCCAGATTCCTCGGCTGTCCCGACAGGATGGGCCCAATGTACGGATCGGAACCAGCTCGTGTTCCGATGGTGGTCGCTCCGGTGGCGCCAGATGACTTGCGCTGACCGCTACCCTCATACTTCCTGGCCCTTCGTGGCGCCTCCTTCAATCCGCGGCGGCCGTGTCGGAACCCGTTGCTCCGGTCGGGAACGGATCGCGCCGGAGCGGCACCTCCATGTCGCAGACCAGGCCGGTCGCAATCCAAGAGAGCATCAACGTCCCGCCGAGCTGCCCCCGCACCGTGCCCTCCAGCACCCGCGAGCCGAAGCCGCGGCGGGTCGGTGGTGCCGCCACGGGCGGGCCGCCACGCTCAGCCCAGCGCAGCTGCAACGTTCCCGATGCTCCGCCGTGCAGGCGCCAGGATACCGCGACGCGCCCCGTCGGCACCGAGAGAGCGCCGTACTTCAGCGCGTTGGTGGCCAGTTCATGCACCGCCATCGCCAGCGGCTGCGCGGCACCCACGGGTAGCGCCAAGGCCGGCCCCTCCAGCTCGGCCAGCGGTCCACCCTCATTGCCGGCACCGAGGAACGGGGCCACCTCGCCCAGCAGCAGTGTCCGCAGGTCGGCCCCCGCCCAGCGGTCGTCGGCCAGCAGCGTCTGTGCCCGGGCGAGCGCCCCCACGCGGCCCTCGATCGCGCGCACGTAGCCCAGCAGGTCCGGAGCCTTAGTCAGGCGGAGCGCGGCCTGCACCACGGCCAGGGCGTTCTTGGCCCGGTGGTCTACCTCGCGCGCCAGCAGCGCCTGCCGCTCCTCCGCGCGCCTGCGCTCCGTGACGTTCGAGAACACCGCAGCGAAGCGCCCCGGCTCGGTCCGGTAGGCCGTGACCTCGAACCAGCGCCCGTATGCCGCGAGATGGTGCTCGAAGTGCGCGGGCTCGCCGGTCTCGACTACCCGCGCGTAAGTCTCGAGCCAGAACGGCTCGATGCCCGGGATGGCCTCACTCACGAGCCGCCCCTGAACTGCTTCGTTGGGGACGCCGGTCAGCCGGCCCCAGGCGTCGTTGAGCTCGAGGTGGCGGTAGTCCACCGCGCGGCCGTCTGGTCCGTACACCATCTCGCAGAGCGCGAAGCCCTCCTGCATGCGCTCGAACAGGCCCCGCCAGCGCGCCTCGCTCTCCCGCAGCGCTGCCTCGGCGCGCCGGCGGTCGTGGATATCAACTGAGGCGCCGAACCAGCGGGTGATCCTGCGGCTGTGGGGATCGCGGTGGGGTTCGCCCCGGACCAGGAACCAGCGCCAGTCGCCGCCCTTCGAGCGGATGCGGTGCTCGACCAGGAAGGTGCCACCCGTCCGCCGCGCCTCCTCGAACCGCTCCACCGTCACCGCCGCGTCGTCGGGATGGACAAAGCTGGCCGCGATCTCCGCCGCTGTCGTCGGCTCGTAGGGGGCGCCGGTGTAGTCCGACCATTTCCGGTTGAAGAACTCCACCCGACCCTCGGCGTCGGTGATCCAGACGATCTGCGGGACGGCGTCGGCCATCAGCCGGAACCGCGCCTCGCTCTCGCGCAGCGCCTCCTCGGCGCGGACGCGCTCGATGTGCGCCCAGGCACGCTCGACGACCGTCTTCAGCAGGGCCACCTCGCCCACCGCCCAGTCGCGCGCGGAGGACTGGTGCACAGCCATCATCGCCACGAGCCGCTCACGCTTGACAAGCGGGCAGCAGACGATCGCCTTGATGCCGATCGCGCTGAACATGGCGCCGCCGTCGCCGGTGGGCAGCTCCTTGTCTACGTCCCGCACGATGAGCGTCCGCCCAGCCCGCATGTCGGCCGCCGCGCGCGAGCCGAACAGGTCCAGGCTGTACTCCCCAGCGCTGCTGGGGGCGCCGTCCGTCCAGTCGTCACGGATCGTGAAGCGGTCGTTGTCGGCGTCCACGTCGGCGTAGGCGCAACGGGTGGCCTGCAGGTGCCCACCGAGCAGGCCGGTCGTCGCCGCCATGATGTCGCGCGGCGCGGAGACGCGCGCCGTCGCTTCGCCCAGCCTGTCGAGGAACCTGAGCCGTCCTTCGCTCTCGCGCAGCGCCGTCTCCGCGCGGGCCCGCGCGACGGTCGCCCAGGTCCGCTCGGCCACCTCGCGCGCAAGCTCCACGTCCTCGTCGGACCACAGACTCGGCTCGGGGTTGGCCGCGTAAAGGTAGGCGGTCAGGCGGCCCTCCTTGACGAGCGGGACGATGATAAAGGCGCGTAGCGAGATCGTGCCGTAGGCGGCGAGCGCGTCCGGGGAGGAGGTCCGGGCGTCGTGCCGGACGTCGTGCACGACCACGACCCGGCCTGCGGCCATATCGGCGGCCATGGCCGGGCCGTAGTCTTCGAGGCGGTAGCGGCCCGGGGAGAAGCCCGGGAGCCGACCGTCGTGGAACTCTCCTCCGGTGATGGCGTGCCCATCGGCATCCACCTCTGCGTAGCCGACCTGCGCCGCGCCCAGGTGGCGCCCGAGCGCCCCGGCCGCCGTGGCCATGGCTTTCCTCGGGTCGGACAGGTCGCGCAGCCTGTCCTCAAGGCCGAGCCGGAAGGCCTGCCGGCGGTCCGCCAGCACCCTGGCCGTGATCTCCGTGCAGGGACAGAAGACACCGGCGACGTGCCCCATCTCGTCGCGCACTGGCGTGTAGGAGAATGCGAAGTGCGTCTCCTCCGGGCGACCGTGCCGGTGCATGACCAGCGTGATGTCGTCCATCTGGATGGGCTCGCCGGCGTAGCAGCGGGCCATAATGGGCCCGACCTCGTCCAGGATCTCGGACCACACCCGGTCGAAGGGTTGCCCGAGCGCCGTGGGGTGCTTCAGGCCGAGGATTTCCGCGTAGCCGTCGTTGTAGAGCATGGTTCGCCGGGGACCCCACGCAACGAACATCGGCTGGTTGGAGGCGAGCATCACGCCGGCCAGCGTCTTGAGCGGCTGCGCCCAGCGCTCCGGCGGCCCGAGCGGCGACGCCGACCAGGCGTGGGCGCGCATGCGCGCGCCCATCTCGCCGCCGCCTGCGAGGAAGTCGGGCACGCCGGCGCTCGGTCTAGCCTCAGCGTCCATCGAGACCGCTCTGAGCGCGGTGCTTCCGCCCAGGGCTGCCCATCCGCTCCTCCCGCCTGATCTCGTTCTCCTCGAGGAGCCGCAGGGCCGCGCGGACCACCTCGCTGGCGCTGCGGTAGCGTCCTGAGGCGACACGGCCGTCGATGAAGGCTTCGATCTCGGGTGTTAGCGAGACGTTGCGCGTCTTGCGGGCGGGCATGGTCTCTCTACAGCGTGGCCATGCAGCTGTGTCAACTTTTGCTGCCGCGGCGGTACAGCCCTGGCCAAGCACTTAGACCCTGTTTGCGAAGTCATGGCGCAGACAGCCGCCTACGATTGGATTGGACGACGCGGTGGAGCATGAGGCGGATGGCAGCCAGGGTAACCATCGCCTCAGAGACTTCGGGCAGGCCTTCGTAGTCCCGGGACAGCCGCCGGCAGCGCCCGAACCAGCCGAGCCTTCTTTCCACGACCCAGCGCCGCGGCTGCACGACGAAGCCTGTGGAGCTGGCGGGGCGGCGGACGATGATCAGCGCCAGGCCGGCCAGGAAGCAGGCGAGCAGGGCGGCGAGGCGATTGTAGATGCTGTCGGCGAATACGACCCGGAGCCAGGCGTAGAGCGGCTTCACCAGCTTCAGCAGGTCGCCGAGGCTGTCGGCGTCCTGGATGTCGGCCGCGTGCACGACGACGCCGAGCAGCAACCCGTCCGTGTCCACCGCGACATGGCGTTTGCGCCCCTTCAGGCGCTTGGCTGCGTCCCAGCCGCGTGGCCCGCCGCTCTCCGTCGTCTTCGCGCTCTGGGTGTCGACGATCGCCGCCGTGGGGCTGGCCTCCTGGCCGGCGCCTTCGCGCGGCATGACCAGGAGATGGTGGCGGATGCTCTCCCACACGCCGTCCTGCAGGAAGGCACGCATGTAGCCGTACACCGTCCGCCATGGCGGGAAGGCTGGAGGCGGTGGAAGATGCCGCCACTGGCAGCCGGTACGGACGAGATAGAACAGCCCGTCCAGCAGGTTCCGGGTGTCCGTCGAGCGCGGCCGCCCGCCGGGCTTGGCGGCGGGGATCAGTGGCTCGAGCAGACGGAACTGGTCATCTGTCAGGGCCTGGCCGGAGCCGAAATCCCCAACCAAAGCGCGATCAGCGGGCGCCCACATGGCGGTTTCCCATCAGGAAATCGCCTGCAACGCTGCCCAAGGGCCAGGATCAGCCCGGCAAGCCGCTGTCCTCACTTTTTTGCACATGGGTTCTTACAGGTAGACATATTCCTCTGAGGTTTGTGCAATGAAGTATGGTTCGAGGTAAGCACTTAACGCGCTGGGCGCCGGTGCTCCTGGCGCTGCTCTTGCCCTGCCTGGCCGCGGCGCAGCCGGCGCGGAACCAGGTCTATGCGCTGGAGGGCAGCACGGCCCGGGTGCCGGTGCCGGCGGACGAGACCTGGGAGGTGCGGCACGAGGACGGCCGCGTGCTGCGCCCCACCGGCCCGGCCGATCCGGACGGCGTGCTGCGCCTGCCTCCGGGCGGCTGGTACCAGCTATTCCGCGGCGGGGTGCCCTTCGGCGGCCGCTTCGCCGCCGGGCACGTCGTGCTCGTCACCGGCCAGTCCCAGGCGGCCGGCCTGTTCGACGCTACCTACCCACGGGTCGGCGCGCATCCGGCCGAGCCGGATGATCCGCCAGCACCGCCGGTCTCGGCCCTGCTTGAGGGCTGCTTCGGCCGCCCCGACTGCCCGCCCGAAGGCACGCGCTGGGTCGCGCCCGGCGAGGCGCTCGGCGCCCGCACCCTGCTCGCCGAACTGGCGCGGCTGCGGCCGGGCATCCCCTTCGCCCTCGCCGATGCCGCCCGGGGCAATGCCGGCATCGCCGACCTGCTCGACGTGGCCCGGCCGGCGGACGGATACCTCGCCGTGGTAGCGCGGGCGGCGGCGCCGGCCTCCGCCCTGCTGGTGCTCGCGCACGGCACCACGGATGCGAACCGTGGCACCCCGCCGGAGGCCTACATCGTAGGGGTCGGCGAGCTGGTCGGGCTGCTGCGGGAGGCCGGCGGCAACCCCGCTATGCCGGCGCTGCAGGCGCCGCTCTCGCCACTGCGAGACGGGTACAGCCTGCTCGGCTCCGGCCGGCTGGCCGAATGGTTCGAACTCGCCCCAGACCGCGAGGGCTGGCTCTTCGCTTTCGGCTTGGCGCGGCTTCGCCCGGTGGTCCCCGCCACCGCCGCTCATGCTGCGGTGATCCGGGCGGCCCAGGCCGAGGCGGCGCGCCGCTATGGCCTGCTGCCCGGCGGCGAGATGGCGGACGTGGAGACCGGGGCGGACGGCATCCACTGGTCCGCCGAGGGGCTCCGCCGGGCGATGCGGGAAGCGGCGGCGGCGCTGGACGCCGCCCTGCCGCCCTCCTGATCCCGCTCGGCTCACCCGCCGGCGCATGCTCAGAACTCCCGGACCAGCGCGTGATCGGTGCGCACCCACATGGCGGCCTCAAGCCGGGAAATGACGCGCAACGCCGCTTCAAGGGCGGAATCAAGCCCTCGAACCAGCCCCGCCGCTCTTCTCAAACGGGCTGTTAGAGGGCTCGGTCCGGCAAGCCGCTCGACCGCTGCTCGGCGTTGGTGCACGGATGCGGGTGAGCAGCCAGGACTGGTCCCACTCGGTCCGAGGTGTTAGGCGGCGCGCGTCGCGACTGGCTTCGCAACCCGGATCATGCGATTGAGCGCCTGGGCGGCCATTGCGACTTCGCCTTGTTGGGCAGGCAAGGGCGGGCGCGCAGAGGTCGGCCGAGCCGACGGTCCAGAGTTCGTCAGCCTCTTTCGACGCGCCGCGCCGCATGCTCGTCTCCGCTCCGCTCACCCGGAGGCTATGGGTCGGGCTGGGCGCACGTCACGCGACGTTCGCCGCGGGGTTTTAGACGGCGCCGCTGATCGCCTGCGGCGTGCTGGGAATCCTCTATGACCTCGCGCTGTTCGCTGCCTTGCGGCACATCAAGCCGCCCGTGTCAAGCGACACCGGAAACGCCCCCCTTGGCGCCATGAAATCGCCCCCCCTGG
>NZ_JCACHU010000023.1:0-10229 GCF_059504005.1 Belnapia sp.
CAGATGTCCTGCCGCAACGCATTCAGAATACAGAAGTTCTTCATGGACGGGCTCTGAGGAGTTCGAGGTGGACTTCCGACGCATGACTGAGGCCAGTAAAGGCTTTTTTGGGCGGCTCGATACGGCGGACCTTAATGACCGAATGGTTGTGAAGAATCTTGAGCGCAGATATTTTCGGTTGGCACAGCGCTACCAAGATCAACTCGATCTTCTTCAACGCGAAGTGTCCGAGTATTGTGAGGAGTTTACGTATGTGGGCGATGAGGCGCTGCGCTCCATGGCTCGACACGAATTCCGCCAGATTGTGCCAAATGCACGGCTCGAGCTTCGGGTGAAAGCTGCCGCCGATCGGGCCAGCGGCCGTACGCTTACGGCGGGCGCCGTAGGGGCCGCCGCGGCCGGTGCGGCGGTAAAGTCAGGATTGGTCGCGGCAGCCACGGTCACTGGCCCAGTTGGCATCGCAGTGTTGGGTGCGGTCGCGCTGGCCGGCGTATGGAAGGCTTTCGCAACCCCGGGCGAGCGGCGTCGCCGGGATCTACGGGAGCGCACGCGTGACCTAGAGCAGGGACTGCGGGACGCAATACTTGCGAATCTGCCGCGATTTGAGGAGGTGGACGCCACAGTGGCACGCTTTCGCGGCTCAGTGGTCCCGGATATCGCCGGGCCGCGAGTGGAGGCCGAGCGCCTTCGCGAAATCTCTAAAGTGCACCAAGCGGTCGCAAACGGGGTCGTTGAGGCGGCCACTGCACGGCTGACCCGGTTGATGCCGCTGCTTGAAGCCGCGCGGAACGCCCCTCCGTCGATGACGGCGTGAAGCTGGCCAATCCGCGTTCGGGCTACTGCCTCTGTGTTCGCGACCCGGGCACCGAGGTCTCAGGATCGAATGGCAAACGGCGCAGCACATGGAGCGGGATGATCGACGATGGCCATGCCGTCTGCGTTGATGCCGTCAAATGAGCCATGTCACCACTGTGGTTCTAATGTTCTCCGGCATCGAGGAGGACAGCCCCGACGTCCCACCCCCACCTCTCGCCGAACTCCAAGCTTGGCTCCGGCGCGCGGACGTTGGGCAATTGGTGGCGGTCGACGCACTCTTCGGTGGTTGGAAGCATCTGGGTATCGTCTGCTTCGGTGGCGGCTTTAACCATCTCGACGTAGATGGTTTAGTCGGACTGTTTCACGGGCTGGAATGGCGGCACCCGGAGCAGGCCGTGCTGGTCCTGACGACCGAGGACGAGCCGGCCATCGTCGTACGGCCTACGTAGTGCGGAGTGACCCAGTGAACGATGGCCGCGTTCTGGCGCCCACTCGCCGGCGAATCCGTGATGAAAAGCTCGGTCGATTCGCATCGCTCGGGGCCGCCGCCACTTGACTGACTTCCTCGCCAAGGCCCCGACGCTCGACGCCAACTGGCGCGCTGTCGTCCTGTTCGGCCGTAACGTAGCCTCTTACAAGTTCGCCCTGGCCAAGACGCTGCTCGGGCTGGCGGGCCGCTCCGACGACCGTGTGACGCTTGAGGAGCTGGCCGCCCCCTTCGCCCGGCACCTATGCGAGCACCTCAAGCTCATCGACAAGCAAACCACATCGCGGTCGAGCAAGTTCCTGGACGCCTGCCGGGCCTTCAACCGCGGCGAACTGTCCGAGGACACGCTGATCGGCACCACAGCCCGGCTCGGCTTCAGCAATGTCATCGACGCCTTCCACATGGTCGGCAGCGGGCCGGTCCCGGTCCGCTTCTTCGAGGACGAGAGGAGCGGGAGCCGCGGCGGAGGTGGCGCCATTCGCCTGACGGCCGACCTGCGACGGCTGTCCGCGTCCGTGCAGGGGTCAGGCCTGGCCGAGGAGGCGGAGGCGCGCTGGCGGCTGGTGGAGACCGCCTGGCAGCTCGACCTGCCCCGGGCCGGCGTCGCGGTCCAGGCCGATGCGACCCGGGACCTGCTCTTTGTCGAGCAGGATCGCCGGATCCGGCGCACCAGCCTGACCCGGGTGCGCGGGGCGCTGAACGGCTACCAGCGGGGGCGCTGCTTCTACTGCGCGGCCGAGGTGCCGCTGGCCGCCACCGATGTGGACCACTTTTTCCCCTGGGTATTAAAAGAGCGCGGCGAGATGCCGGACGCCGACGGGGTGTGGAACCTCGTCCTTGCATGCCGGGGCTGCAACCGAGGCGAGCGCGGGAAGTTTGCGGCCGTCCCCTCCCCGCGGCTGGTGGCGCGCCTGCATGAGCGCAACAACTACTTGGTGGACAGCCATCACCCACTGCGTGAGACGATCATGCTCCAGACCGGGGTGGATACCGACACGAGGACTTCCTTCCTGCGTGCTCGGCAGCAGATCGCGCGCGATCACCTCATCCATGAGTGGGAGCCGAAAGGTGCAGCAGCCGGTATCTGACGAGATGGATGATACGATCGGCTACTATGACCGCAACGCCGCGCGCTTCGCAGCCGACACGGCCAATCTCGACATGTCAGCCTTATATGATCGCTTCCTTCGGCACCTGTCGCCCGACGGGCGGATTCTGGACGCGGGCTGTGGTGTTGGGCGCGATGCGCTAGCCTTTGCGGAGCGTGGGTACTCGGTAGTCGCGTTTGACGCGTCGGCGGAGATGGTGCGGCTGGCACGGGAGCGTGTCGGCGATCGGGCCGAGGTCCAGCACATACGCTTCGAGGACGTCACGTGGCGGGAGGAGTTCGACGGTATCTGGGCCTGCGCCTCCCTCCTCCACGTGCCGGCGGCGGGATTCCCTGGTGTCGCTACGCGCCTCACGTCGGCGCTCCGGCCACACGGCGTCTGGTACATGTCCGTCAAGCTGGGGGACGAGGAGCGTGTAGTCGAGGGGCGCCGATTTGCGAACCACACCGAGGCCACGCTTCGCACGGCGCTCGCCGGAGTTGGCGTCAACGTTTCGGAGGTCTGGGTCACAGGAGATGTGCGAGCCGGGCGCACCGGTGAGCGCTGGCTCAACGCGATAGTGCTGCGGAGTGGCTGAACCTTCGTATACGCACTCAACCCCGCGCTCATGCCGTCACGTGGCCCGAGCGTCGAAGCTTAGGTAAAGCAATGCCGGACATCACTAACCTGCCATATACGATGTTCTTGGTCGCAGGCGGGGTGCTAATGGCCGCTGCCATCTACCTTATTTGGCGTCGGCGAAGTAGAGGGCACGGCGCCCATCAGGACGCGTTCCAGGCCTTGGGCATCGATCCGCGTGCAGTGCGCAATCGCGTTGCGCCGCCACCGGTTGACTTGTCGCAACCGATCACGAGCGAGGGGCAGTGGCGGGCTATTCGCGCCCATGCGAGCGACGCTGCATATCAACGAGCGGTCGAGACAGTGCGAGCCCGCTATCAACTCGCCTCCAATTCAATGCTGCTCTCAAATACCCTTCGGGAGACGGCGGCACGGCGAGGCCTCACATTCAGAGAGGCGATGCTCCGTGTAGCGGAGAATGATGGCTTGGGCTGAAAGCACGCGGCGTGAAGTTCGAACATCACTCTCACGTTCCCGACCGGCCAGCGAAGCCTGCAGTAGTCTTGGAACGTGGCCTCATAGGCAACCACAGCACCTCATCTGATGGGGATCAACCCTAGTGGTGGTGGCTCCTTGCCGCGCGCCACTCCCAAGGCGGCACGCGTTCGGCTTCCGGCAGTCCCCAAAGCCCTCTACGCTCCGCCCGCGCCGCTTGCTCGAGGCGCAGCAAGTCGGGGTCGTCGCTGTAGCGCTGGTAGACCCAGGCGGCGCCGCGGCGGACCATCTCGGCGTTAACGCCCATGGTGCCAGCGTAGACCAGCCCGACCGTGCGGCCGTAGCGGTCCGTATCCCGCACGTCTACATGAACCATCTTTCCGAAGGCGAGGTCCGACAGCACTTGCCGGGCGCGGCTGCCGTAGGGCTGGCCGCTCTCGGGTGTGTCAATCTCCGCCAGTCTGACCCGGACCTGCTCCCGTCGCTCGGTGAGCAGGGTGAGGGTGTCGCCATCGGTGATACCGACGACACGCCCCTTGAGCTCCTCTGCTACGACAGCCTGCGCAAGAAATAGTAAGCAGGCAACAAGCAGGACCCGAAGACGTTCGAGGCCCACACAGTGCCCCGTGCCGAGCGGTCCAATCCCGGTCACCCGAAGACAAGCGCGCATCAACGGAGCGGCAGTGCGTACATGAGGCCGCCGCGGGTCCAGAGGTCGTTCTGGCCACGTGAAAGCCCGATAGCGCTACCGCTACCGAGGTTACGCTCAAAGCTCTCGCCATAGTTCCCCACAGCTTTGATGGCATTGTATAGCCACCGCTCATCGAGCCCGAGTGCGCGCCCGAAACCCGGTGTCACTCCCAGAAGCCGTTGCACAGCGGGGTTAGTGTCACGTAGGCGCTCATCCACATTTGCTTGAGTGATACCTAGTTCTTCGGCCTCGACCATGCCTGTTAGGACCCATTTCACCACATCAAACCATTGATCGTCCCCGTGCCGGACCATGGGGCCGAGCGGCTCCTTGCTGATGCGCTCGGGTAGGAGGATGTGGTCATTCGGGTTCTGCACGGCGGTCGCCCGGTAGCTGGCGAGCTGGCTTGCATCCTGTGTCATGGCATCGCATCGCCCGGCGTTGTATGCCCCGACGAACTCGTCCGGCCGCTCGATCAGCACCGGCGTGAAGCGCATGTTGTTGGCACGAAAGTAATCGGCAATGTTCAGCTCGCTCGTGGTGCCCGGCTGTATGCACACCGTCGCACCATCAAGCTGCCGAGCCGAGGTGATGTTGAGCGAACGGCGGACCATGAAGCCCTGGCCGTCGTAGAAGTTGACCCCGGCCATGTTCAGGCCAAGAGCCGTATCACGCTGTAGCGTCTGCGTCGCGTTCCGCGCGAGCACATCAATCTCGCCACTTTGTAGCATGGTAAAACGGTTCTGTGAGGAGGTCGGGACGAAGCGCACTTTTGCTTGGTCGCCAAACACGGCAGCCGCGAGCGCCCGGCAGAAGTCAGCATCAAGGCCGCGGTACTCGCCCCGGCTGTCTGGGGTCGAAAAGCCGGCGACGCCTTGATTGACACCGCAAATGATGGTGCCCCGTGCGCGGATTGCGTCGAAAGCCTGACCAGCCTCTGCTGCACCCACCAGCGACATGGTTAGGCCGATCGCGGCGGCAAACAGACAACGCATACACATCCTCCTTCGCATGTTCAGTTATGAAACATTCTTACATCCTGCCGGTCCGCTCTACCATAAGCGCCGTCGGGTTCGCCGCCCGACATGATGTACGCAGGGCGGCTTGGAGAGCTTTACCCATCATCATGGACCGCACTTGGATGAAGATGGCAGGGTGGGCAGCAAGCGCCGGGCTGCCCTCCCGGCTGGTACCCTCAGGGCAGTCCTAAGGAGCCGGTGAGGTGCTCGGCACGGCTCGCCTCGGCTGGTCGAGCTCCGCTAACGCTGAGGCGCCCGCCACGGCCTCAATTCTAGCGACCGGTACTCCCCACGCCGCAGGCCGACCGTGAAGCGTCTCGCAGCCTTGCTCGCTTTGCTAAAGAGTTTGGCTGTTGGCGAGACAATCGATTCCGCTTCACTTTAGTCGGGCGCAGAGCGAATGGTCGGCCACGCGCCGCGGTAACGCCGGCGCGCTGCCTCGCCCGGTATCTCGGCGGGGCTCTGGGCAGTAGCACCCGGCTGGACGGGTGCTGCACCAGGAGCCCGCCATGACGCCTACCCCGACGCAGGCCGCGATCCTCACCGTCGCGCTGCAGCACCCGCAGGACCTCGTTCCTCCGCCGGCCCGGCTCGCCCCGGCGCCGCGCGACGCCATTCGCCGGAGCCTTCTCGCCAAGGGCCTGATTGAACCGGCAGCGCTCGAGCAGCCGGACGAGACCACGGCATGGGCCGTAAACGGTGTCCTCGTGCACTACCGCCTGACGGAGGCGGGCCTGCGCGCCGCTGCCGGAACCGCCGACACAGGGATCCCGGCAGAAGCCCCTACGACGGCCGCACACGCGCCTGAGGCTTACGAGGCCACTCCGCCGGCCCAGAAGCCACCCGCTGCCCCCGCTGAGGCCTCTCCAGCGATGCCGAGCCGCCAGGGGCTGCGCGCCGCGGCGGCGGCCGTGCTGGCCGCCTGGGACGATAAGGAAGCCCAAGAGGCACGCCTGCCCGATGCGGTCGCCGCCCTGCGCGCCGCCCTTGCCGGCAAGCCCAACCGGCCGCCGCGCGATTCAGCCCAACCCCGCAAGCCGCGTGAAGGCACCAAACAGCAGCGGGTGCTCGCCATGCTGCGCCGGTCGGAGGGTGCCACCGTCGCCCAGATCTCCGAGGCAACCGGCTGGCAGGCCCACACGGTCCGGGGCTTCTTCGCCGGGCTGAAGCGGCGCCAGGGCATCGCAATCGAGGCAGCCGAGCGGGTCCGCCAGGTCGGTCCGGGCAACGAGGGCGCCAAGGGCAGCTACACCGTCTACCGCATCGCGGAGGCGAGCTGATGCGGCCGGCGCTGAAGGGCGCTCGCCTGGCGATCGTGTACCTGCGGGTTTCGACGGCCGAGCAGGGGCACAGCGGCCTGGGGTTGGAGGCGCAGCAGGCAAGCGTCCGGGCCTACGTCGAGGCCCAAGGCCTGGACCCTTGTTGCCGAGTACTCGGACGTGGCCAGTGGCAAGGACGACCGGCGGCCGGGCTTCCAGGCGGCGCTGGCCCGCTGCCGGCAGCTTGGTGCGGTGCTGGTCGCCGCTCGGCTCGACCGGATCACCCGCCGCGCCCACACCCTCTCCGGGCTTCTGGAGGAGGGCTACGCGATCCGGGCAGCCGACATGCCCGGCGCCGATGACCTGATGATGCGCATCTACGCCGCCATGGCGCAAAAGGAGCGCGAGCTGATCAGCGAGCGCACCAGGGCCGCGCTGGCGGCCGCCAAGGCGCGTGGGGCGGCGCTGGGTGGCGACACAGGGGCTATCGGCCGACAGAGGGGCCCAGCGCCGCGGCAGCGACCCAGGCACGGCGCCTGGCGGCGGAGCGGGCTGCGCACAGGCTGGCCCTGGAGGTGGAGCGGCTGCGGGCCGAGGGCGTGGTCGGCCAAGCGGCGATGGCGCGGGCGCTGACCGAGCGTGGCCTGCCGACGCCACGGGGCAGTGGTGCATGGACCCACACGACGGTCGCGCGGGTGATAAATCGGGCCATGGGTCGGGGCGGGCCAGCTACCCGATCCGGAAGACGCGGGGCGGCGTAGTAAGCTCCCTGACCAGATCCACACGCCGGCCATCCCAATGGTAGTCCAAGTGCCGCGCCTGAACGACGTTGCGGGCCAGGTCAGGGTGGAACAAGCCGACGCACTCCCCGCCCGGGTCGCGCACGCTCGGGTAAACTATCCCTTCGGAGCCGGACGCGAGGAGCGCAGCGGCCAGCGCTTGCGGCGTGGTGTACGCGTCGGAAGCAAAGAGGAACGAGAACTCAGGCCGGCCGCCACGCAGGTCGTGAAGGCGTCCCTCGATGTCGAGCACCAGTTCCCGGAACTGCGACGTCCAGCCCGGCTGCTCTACGGTCGCCGCCATAAATCGCTCGTGATGGTGGATGGTCTCCGCCAACGCTGTCTCGAAAGTAGCGCTGGCGTAGAGGACCCCATAGCGGCCGTCGCTAAATCGACTTGGCCGGTCGGTGCTGGCGTGGGTAAACGGCGCCATGAGGTACGACGCCCCGGGACCCGAAACACGTCGTGCCGGCGTCACGAGGTCGAGGTTGCCGACCGCCTCCGCGAGGCGTGGATTGGTCTTCATCTCCGCCGCAATCAGCAGCGGCCAATCCTCTGGGTCCGCAACGTCCTCGAATAGGTCAATCGGCGGGTGAATGCTCCGGATGATCCGCCGCGCTCCGGTCCACCTCACCTCGCTGGTCGGTACCGAGGCTGGGTCGATCACCAGCCGCCGCGCTCCGCGTCGAGGTAGCGGCGGACCCGCATTAAATCGGTGAGCTCACCACCCAGCATGACTTCGAGGGCAGAGCGGCCTCCGAAGGCCTGATTCGGCGCCCGTACCCACCCGTACCCGCGCTGGGGTTCGCGGAAGATAATCCGCAGCGCCTTATGAATACCCATCAAGTTTGATAGGCGCGCCTTGCCGTCTCGGCCCAGCCGCCCCGGCGCACGCTCTGCTTTCCAGCGCGCTAGCGTCCGCGGCGGTACGTCCAGGAGCACCGCGCCCTGTTCGTCGGTCACGCCCCAGAGCCGGAAAAGGTTTATGGCAGCACGGAACGCCGCCGCCGCCTCCTGGTCAGTGATCGGTTCAGGCGAGAAGCTGGGACTGCCGGTCGCAACTTCCGTAAGGGCTAGCATAAGGATCTCCCATGCCGTTTGTGCAAAAATGGTGTTATTTGCGCCAAATGGCAAGCGGCTTCACCGCTTGCAGTCCCGGAAAACCGCCACGCTCTGAAATGTGAGCTCGTGAATGGGGTTTGATGCTTGCAAGCACGATTCGAAGTTCCCGACGGGGCAAGTCGGCCCAGCGAGCGCCGGCGAGCAATCCGAACGTTAGGCACCCTCGAATGCCTTCCCTGTTCAGCACCGATCAACGGTCGTTGGTCGGTGGTGAACAGAGGCCTACGCTGACGCTGGCGTCATTCGGTGGCGGGCCTTTTTTCCGCAACCGCGTCGAGGTCGCTCGCATCGACGCCGATGCGTTGATGAACGAACCGAGCAAGCTCGCCCTGAATTAAGCGATCCAGCTCGGCATCGGGTAACTCATGCAAAGGCTGTGCGGTGACCTGCACCTCATGCTTCTCTCGCCAGCCGGCCCTTGCCTTCATCCAGAAGATTGCTGCGGCGACGTTCTTGCCTTGGGTTGCCATCTGGAAGAGCGATTGCGCCACCTTGGTGGTAGCCTCGATCGATCCCCTGTCCAACTCGCGGCGGAAATGCTTGCGCAGCGTCTTGGCGTCTATATCGAGCAGCGTGGCGATACTATCATGCGGTATGCCGTAGCCTGACATGGCGCGCACGGTTCTTGCGGTCGCCGCTCCAGTGCCCGGTGCCGCGGACGGCGTACCAGCAGGGCTCGTGCTGCCAGTGGTAGTGGCCGCGGCCCATAACCAGTCGCTCCTTGGCCCAGATGATCTGGGCGCGAATCTCGAAGCCGCAGGAGGCGAGGCTGTCGGCGACGGTCGTGGCGTGCAAGGCGCCATGCCAGACATAGGCCACCTCACCAGAGAACAGCGCCCAGGCCTCGCGCCAGTCGGCCCGGTGGTCGTTCAGCACCTCGCCGGTGCGCTCGGTCTTGCTGCCCTCCAGGGCCGTGTTGCGCCAGGCGGGATCGTACTCCACGCCATAGGGCGGATCGGTGACCATGAGGTGGGGTCGCACTCCGGCCAGCACGGCCTCGACCGCCGCCGGGTCGGTGCTGTCGCCGCAGAATAGGCGATGACGACCGAGCTGCCAGAGGTCCCCAAGACGGCTTACCGGGGAGGCCGGCACCTCCGGAACCTCGTCAGGGTCGGTGAGGCCGGTGGTTGGCTCGGCCAGGAGCCCAGCGATCTCGAGCGGGTCGAAGCCGGTCAGGGCAAGGTCGAAGCCGTCGGCCTGGAGCTCCCCAAGCTCGATCCGCAGCAGGTCATCATCCCAGCCAGCGGAAAGGGCCAACATGCCGGCCAGGGTCTTCGCGTCGGTCTCGATGCCAAACTCGCGCGTAACCGCCGCAACTTCGCGAGGCGCTCTTGTCCGGGTTTTCCGAAGTGAGGCAAGCAGCGCCTCGCTCGCCTCATGCTCGAACAGCATGAGCGTGCCGCTGATCACGGCGCCCTCGCGCAGCGGGATCACCCGCGTGGCGACCCGATCCCACTGCCGCAGCCCCTGCGAGCCGAGCTTCTCCGAGACGCGTACCGGATCGCCGCCGCGGACCAGATCGCGGACTTGCATGGATTCGCCCGGCACGAGCCCGCTCACCTCGTAAAGGCTGATAACCGAGCGGCGCAGGCCGGCGATGTAGTCGCGGGTGGAGGCGCTTTCCTTCCAGCCACGCCGGCGAAGGTAGTCGTCCGCGACATTGCGGCCGCCGGGGAGATCGGTAGCGACCAAGTCCTCGAAGGCGGCGCCAAAGAGGACTGTGGCGGCGTCATTACCGAGAACGTCCGCAATGTCCCCCATCTCAATACCTGCCCCCGGTGCAAGCCTGGGCACTATGGCGGTCCAGCAGCTCGGCCAGGGCGCCGCACCGCTCTTCGCGCTTGGCCCAGGCGATCAGTCCGACGATAACGTGCGGCGTGGGCAGGGCGGGTGC
>NZ_JCACHU010000024.1:0-10062 GCF_059504005.1 Belnapia sp.
TGCAGGAAAGCATTCTGCCCTGGCCAGTTAAGGGCCATGCAATCAGGAAGTCTGGAGAAGCGTCACCGCCGTTCTAAACCTAGTTGCGGATACGTGGCCCCAGAGCGCCTCGGCATCGTCCCGAGGGGCGATTGCCGCTGAACATGGCAGCCATCGCCACTGGCACCACGGGAGATGCAATTGTCAGATCACCGAGGCGGCTGGACACCGCCCCGGATTGCTTCGCCGATCAGGGCTACGGCGTCGGTCTCGTAGGAGAGCTTACCGGGGCGCATAGAGCGTCCGTACCCGTCCGAGGGCCGGAATGCCTCTTCGGCCGTCGTGCGGGCAAGCGTCTTCCCGATGGACACGCCGCGTGGGCCGCGCAGACCCACGAAGCCCATCCAGCGACCCGGCAGGGGTCGAACGAGGGCGTGGAGGCACCTTACCCAGCCCGCCTCTGGCTGTCGGCCAAGCCCTTGCCCATGAGCAGCCCCATCTCGCCCGGTCGATCCGCGTACTCCCGCATGGTGCGATACGGCACGGCGGTGACCTCCGCGATGAAGTTGAGCTTCGCGGCGGCGTCGAGAGCGCCAAAGCGGCCCGCCCCCGGCTTGCGCTCGAACAGCGCGGCGACCGCCTGCACTGTCCGCACCGGGACGAGGCCCAGCACCCTGATGTGCTCCGGCGTCACGTCGGCCGCGGTCAGTTTTCGGTCGACCATCGCGTACCCCTCGGGGGCTGCGCTCGACGGCTTGGCATCTGCAGGAGGCGTGGCCGAGAGCTGGCCAACCGGGAAGTCGAGCTCGGCACCGTTGGCCTGCTCGATGAAGACGGTGTCCCCATCGCACTTGAGGACCGTGCCGCTGCGCTTGCCGTCCCGGTGGTAGACCGTCTGCCCAACCTTGAACATTCCCTGTCCTCCAGCCGCCGGTCACCCGGGCCGGTTGTGCCATGGCATGCGGCGCGTGGCGAGCGAAAGGCCCTTCGGGTCTTCATAGCAGATTCGGTCCACAGCGTACTTGCTTCGGTCTTAGACGTCGCTGAAGCTGCTAATATGCTTTTGCATGGCCGCATCCACTCGCTTCCGCCTCTCCGCAGCCTGAGCGGGCGTCAATGGCGGTTCATTCCGAGGGGTGGCGGTGGATCGACGCCGATCATGAGGAGGCAGACCCAATTCATTGAAATGCAGTCCGGAGATCCGAGTATGTGCCCCTCTAACGCCGTCCCTCACGCAAAAGATGGTACGAACGTTGGGGCTGAGGTGCGTCCACCCGTGCCCCGGGAGGCCATAGCCTTCCTCCCATGGCCACTATCCGCCGAGCGCATGTCCGGCTGGTTGTCGTCCTAACCATGCCTGCCGTCCTCAGGCCGACGCCTGCTGCTCGTCGACGAGGCGGCGGACGCTCTCGATGCGCTCCTGGCAGTACGCGGCCAAACGCTTGGCACGCATGGCCAGTGGCTCGATCTGGTCGACGTCGGGAATGCGGCCCTGCGCAGGCTTCAGCTTCGCGGAGGTCGCAAGCAACTCGCGATAGGCATCCTCGAAACGCTCGGGAACCTTGTCGTCAGGCTTTCCGATCGTGACCTGGGTCTCGCTCATCTTCACTCCTCTCACGGACAACGCCGCTATGGGGCGCAGTCTCAGCGATGTTGGGCGTTGGGCTGAAAGGCTGCAGCATGACGAAGCCGTCGCGCATATCGGCGCGGATGACTGGTGCCGCCGCCACGAGCGTGGCAGCTGCAAGCGGCCTGCCATCAGCACCGCGCAGGACTGCGTACCCGGCTGCGAGGACGGCGCCGGGGTCGAGCGCCTCGGCCAGGGTCAATACCCGGCCGACCTCACGATCCACCACATCGACAATCGCTGTGGAGTGGCGAAACACCTCGGCCACCTGATCGGCAACATCGCGCGCGGCGCCGTCGAGTAGCCGGGGCGGCTCGGGTGCAACGGCTGCAAAGGCGCGCGTCACTTGGCGTTCATGCGTGAGCAGGTGCTCTCCAGCGAGTCGAGCGACGTCCGCCCGTGCAGCCTCGAGCCCCTCGCGCGCGGTGTCCCGGCGGGCTCGGGCCGCCCTGAGGGCCTCCGCTTCTGCCTGGACGACGAGGTTGCTGGCGGTGCTCAACGAGCCGCGGGCGGCGGGCTTCAGGCCATCGAGCGCGCCGCGCACAGTCCGTTCGGCGGAAACCAGAGCCCCGCGCGCCTCGCGCTC
Source organism: Belnapia sp. (assembly GCF_059504005.1). NCBI lineage: Bacteria > Pseudomonadati > Pseudomonadota > Alphaproteobacteria > Acetobacterales > Roseomonadaceae > Belnapia > Belnapia sp. The sequence continues at coordinate 2,193 of NZ_JCACHU010000024.1, forward strand.
GATCTCGGTCCCGGCAGCGGCGAGGCCCCGTTCGAGATGCGCGACCGCGAGCCGCACCTGCGAATGGATGTCAGTGATTGCGCCGTGCGCCGCCTGGGCGGCGCCCACGACGGCGCCCCTGATGTGCTCCGCCACTTTGGAGGGCGTGTCCAGCGGGAGGCAGGCAACCTCGTCGATGAGGTTTCGGTCACGTTCGTGGCCGATGCCGGTCATCACGGGCATCGGCATCTTGCACACCGCCTCGGCCAGTTTGTCGTCGACGAGGTAGGCGAGGTCCGCTGCGGCACCTCCGCCACGAATGATGGCAAGGGCGCAGAACGGCGACGCTTGGTGCGAGCGGTAGATGTTCCGCATCTCGGCGACGATCCGGGCAGCGGCGTCGGGGGTCTGGAACGGCGCCTCGACGAACGTGAACTCGACCAGGCCAGCCAACGTCAGACGATCCACGGTGGACCGGAAATCACCCAGGCCCGCAGCACCGGGCGGGGAGATAACGGCCACCCGGAGAAAGTCGACGGGTCGGCAGAGACAGCGGTTACGCTCCCAGATCCCTCCCTCCTTGAGCCGTCGGCGGATGGCCTCGGCCCTGGCCTTCAAATCGCCCAAAGAGTAGCTCGGATCGATGTCCTCGATCTCGACCGAGTAGCCGTAGTTGGCGTCGAGGCGGGAGGTGACTTTCACGAGCACCTTCGAGCCCGCCTCAAGGCGCAGGCCCAAGGCAGTGAAGGCCTCGGTCACCCGACGATAAACGCCCGGCCAACAGCCGCCGTTGACCTGGGCGACCTTCCGACCGGTCCCATCGTGCTCAACGAACTCCATGCGGACGAATCGGTCGCCCGGCTTGAGGGTAAGCAGCTCGCAGCGGACCCAGGCCGACGGGACAGATTTCACCCGGGCGGCAACGCCGTCGAGATATGCCTTCAGTCCAACGGCCTGGTTAGCACGGTCGGCGGGCAAGTCAGGATTAGTGCCCCCCTCCCGGGAGGCGCCCCCAGCCTTGGATGGTCTAGCCACGTCGGTGCTCATCTTTCCCAGTCCAGCACAGTGGCGGTGGGGACGAAACACCAGACCACAACCGTCCTTCGCGCCAGCCCGGTACCTGGTCAATTTCCAAGAGGTCTCCGAACTCGACGGGCAACTACCTTCGCTTCCCCTTCGGCAACGCTACATCAAGCAGGCGCAGGCACTCGTCCCGGCGTCTCTCGTCGACGGCGTGCGTCCAGGGCGACCGTCCTAGGGCGGGCTGCGTCGTGCGCAGCCAGAGCCCGGCCATGTCGGCGTCACCCGAGAAGCGCCTCAACGCTCGGGTCTCCAACTCTTGGCGACAGCGCACCGTCTCCGCGGTTATGACCGCTTCGTCACTGCGGCAAGCTGTCCCCGCATGCCGGATCAGCTCAATGCGCCGCCGCTCGTCGTCGAGAGCGCCTTTGATGCGATCCTGCTTCACCCGGTCAAGACCAAGCCGCCCCTCGTCGAAGGTCGTGCCCCCAGCACCCCGCACGGCGTGTTCGACCCAGGCAAGCCCGTCCACCTTGCCCATGAACAAGGCCGCCTCGGCAAGCAAAGCATCCACGAAGTCCGACGACTCCCTGCGGCGCCTCTCCCGAGTTTGCACCTCGAAGTCCTCGCGCAAGCGACGTTGCGTCTCTTGTCGAGCGTTTGCCTCCGCTTGCCGTGTGCGCCGCAATTCCTCGAGGGGCAGGCCAAGCAGATCCCCGGAGACTGGATCGCCGCCCGCCCACGCCATCCTCTCCAACTCACGGAGGCGCCGCAGGACGTTTTCGAAGCAGTCACCGCCCGCCTGGGCCAGGGCGCGCGGAGACTCGCCGAACCCCGGCAGAACCTGGTCCATCCACGGCACGGCAAGCCGCGTCGGAAGCTGCGCCACTTTGAACAGGAGGATCACCTTGGCCCGCAGATCGGTTTCCCGCTTCCTGGCAGCCTCGGCGGCGCCGATTCTTGCCCTTGCCTCCCATCCACGCTCGTGGTCGGCGCGCCAGCCCTTCTGGGTCGGCTCCAATACGCCGCGTTCGGCGAGCCAGGTGGCATAGGCGGCCATGACTTCGATGGGTGAGCGAAAGCCCCCGACCCGTTCGCGGAGATGCGCCACTAACTCCGGCTCCCAGTTCCGCCTGAGCTTGAACGGCTCCTTCAACATCCCCTGGCGCTGAAGGTAGCTGAGCGCGCTCTCGGCCGTGAACGTCCGGCCTGCTGCGGCGACTGCGGCGTAAAAGAGGAAGGCTGCTTGCCATGTTGCGGCGTCGAACGCGAAGCACCGGTCGCCGGGCACTGGCACGCCCGCGAACTCGCCGAAGCCAGCGTCGGCCGCCCGCGTCAGCCAGCCCTGGTGTCCACGCCCCGCTGGCTCCTTCCATGCTGCCGTCACCTCTTCGGCGATCCGGCCGTGGAGCCGGTTTCTGCGGCGCCGCTCGCCCTCCGCCATCCTTTCGGCGACGAACCGCAGTCGGGCCTCTTCCGCGGCAACCTTGGCATTGTGGAGCCAGTGCCGGGGAGCCATACGCAAAATGTGTTCGGCATGTTCAGCGCGGGAAAGGAGCCTCGGGACGCGCGACAGGTCGATCTCGACCGTCGCCAAGTTCCGGGTTCGGAGCTGGGCGATCTTCTCTGGCCCGCAGCGATGCCTGACGTGGAACTCGAGAAGGAGCTGGCGCCCACGGCCGGTTACAACTGCGTCCGGACGCAAACCGCCCAAATCGACCTCTACCTCCGCCGTCTCGTAGCGGAACATCGTCGCGGAGGCCACGTCCGCGCTCAGGTCACCGACCTTGGCAACCGCCTTCGGGAGCAGGAGCTCGCGGGCCTCGAGGACAACCTCCTTGGCCAAGCGGTGCAGCGTCGTCTCCCAGGCGCCTGCGCATGCGCGGTGCACATGGTGGGCGAAGTGGTGGACTTTGTAGGCTCCCTTGCGTGCGACGAGACGCTCGCCGCAACCCGGACACCGGCAGCCGCAGGCTAAACCCGACGCCACCTCGGTCACGTGGGCCAGACGGTCGTCCTCCGTGATGCCATACGGAAGGCGGACGTCCTCGCCGTCCGACTGCAGAGGCACACGTGGCTGGCAGAAGTTGGCGAGGCCGTCCATTCACCCGAAGCCGCTTCGACGTAGCATCATATCAGGAAGGCATTGGGCGTCGGCGGCTGGTGCGAGGACGAGCGGCATTGGTGTGCGCGGCGCCTACGAGGCTCGCATGCGCCGCCTCTAGGACTGTCGTCGTGAGACCATCCAGCAAACGCGCGCCGAGGCGGGCATGCTGCCAGTGCAGCGGGACGTCAAGCCGTTGGCCGGGCACCAGCTCGACAAGTGGCCCGGCTGTGAGGTGCGCTTCGACGAGCACGAGCGGGTTCAACCCCCAACCCAACCCCGCCAGCGCACCGTCCACGAACCCCTGGGTGGAGGGCACCCAGTGAACCGGGGCGTCGAGCAAGGAGGTGCCGAGCGCATCGCGCGCCCACCGCGCCTGCAAGCCGTCGCGTCGGTCGAATCGCAGCATTGGTGCCCGGGCGAGTGCGGCGGCATCCATTCCCGTCGGGGCATGTCGGCGTAGATAGCCCGAGCTGGCGACGGCGGCGTAGCGCATCGCGCCAAGGGGGACGGTGCGGCAACCTTGAATGGGCGTGGGATCGGTGGTTACCGCAGCCAGCACCTCACCGGAACGCAGGCGGTCGGCGGTATGGCCCTCGTCCTCCAGCACGAGTTCGAGTAGCGCGCCTGTCCGCTCGGCGAACTGCGCTGCGGCAGGCAAGAACCAAGTCCCAAGGCTGTCAGCGTTCACCGCGACCCGAAGGGTCACTCGATCGAGGGCATGGGCGCCTCCGGTGGCGGCGACGGGCAGTACGGCCGCCAGTTCGCCCTCAAGCAGCCTCACCCTCTCCGCATGCGCGCAGAGCTTCGCTCCGGCTTCGGTCGGCACCGGCGGTTGGCCGCGAACGACCAGCACGGCCCCGAGCCGCTCCTCGAGCGCACGGACCCGCTGCGAAACGGCTGAGGGCGTCACTCCAAGGACGGCGGCGGCGCGCTCGAACCCGCCTTCGCGCACGACAGCGGCCAAGGCAGCGAGGGAAGGGTAGTCCAGCAGCTTTAGCCTCGCTTAACTGACCTTAGGAACATGAGCTGGCCTACACGACCTTGCGGCGGCAGGAAAGCGCCATGACCGACGCGTCCCCCTTCCTCAGCGGTTTCGCCCTCTCAGCCGCCCTTATCCTCGCCATCGGTGCCCAGAATGCCTTCGTGCTGCGGCAGGGGCTGCGCCGTGAGCACGTCGGAGCCATCGTGCTCTTTTGCGCCATCGCCGACGCCGCCCTGATCGCCGCAGGGGTTGCAGGACTTGGTGCGGCGCTGGAGCGCCTGCCGGGCCTGACCGCGGTCCTCGCCATCGGCGGCAGCCTGTTCCTCGGCTGGTACGGCATCGGGGCGCTTGGTCGCGCATTGCGGCCGCCCGGCGGCTTAGAGGCCGACCGATTGGACCAGGCGCTCTCGCTGAGTGCGGCGCTCGCCCGAACCGCGGCCTTCACACTGCTGAACCCCCACGTCTACCTGGACACTGTGCTCCTCGTCGGGTCCATCGGTGCCTCGCAGCCGCCGGGTGGGCAGCCTGCCTTCGTCGCCGGAGCAGGGCTCGCCAGCGGGCTCTGGTTTGCGACCCTTGGCTACGGTGCCCGCTTCCTCGCGCCTTTCTTCGCACGTCCTACTGCCTGGCGCGTGCTGGACGCGCTTATTGGCGCGACGATGCTCGCCCTCGCAGCCGGACTGGCTATGCGCGGCCTGGACTAGCAGACTGCAGCCGCACCCAAGCTCAAGCCGCACTGGCCACGATCTCCTCCGGCTTGTGGTGCTTTTTTGCTACCCTTAGTGCCCTTCACGGCTCCGACGCCCTTCAGCCAGGGCCAGCGCTTACGCACCGCCTCGATGGTCCGCTTCCCCCAGCCGCGCGACTTCGTGCACTACGCCGCTATCCTACTGCCGCTCGGGGTGCTGGTGAGTAAGCGTCAGCCCATTCAGGCAGGTTGACGCTGCGCCGTGAAGTTCCAGGGCAGGAGTTCGTCGAGACGGCTGATAGGATGACCATGCGCCAGGCGGTCGAGAACGGCGGCGATGTAGGCCTCTGGATCCAGACCGTTCAGCTTTGCGGTTTCGGCGATGGTGTAGATGATCGCAGCGCGCTGACCGCCCGCATCGCTGCCGACGAATAGATAGTTTTTCCGCGTCACGGCAATACCTCTCAGCTGCCGCTCGGCTAGGTTATTGTCAATCGAGAGCCTGCCATCCTCGACATAGCGCGACAGCGCATCCCAACGGTTCAACGCATACTGCAGCGCCTTGCCGAGCGTTGACTTGCCCGACAGCCGACGCCGCTGCGCCAGCATCGAGGTGTGCAGGGCATCCAGCAGCGGCTTGCTTTGTATCCCGCGCGCCGCGCGGCGCTGCTCGGGCGACTGGCCGTTGATCGCCGCCTCGATGGCGTAGAGCTCGCCGATCCGATGCAAGGCCTCCTCGGTGACCTGGTGCTCTCGTAGACCTTGAACAGCTCGCGCCGCGCATGGGCCATGCAGGCGACATGCGTGATCTGCGACGGCCTGGCGCCCTTTGCCCCGGTCAGCGCGTCGTAGCCGGCGTACGCATCGGCATGTAGCCAGCCCTGATAGCCGGCCAGGTGTTCGCGGGGCCGCTCGCCCTTGCGGTCCGGCGAGTAGTAGTAGATCGCCGCCGGCGGGCCAGTGCCGCCCCAGGGTCTGGGGTCAAAGGCATAAACCCAGAACCGGCCGATGCGGGTTCGGCCGCGCCCTGGGGCAAGGACGCGAATGGTGGTGTCATCGGTCCAGATCACGCCCTGCGCCAGGGCATAGGTGCCGATCGCCTCGGCCAGCGGCCGCAGCCACCAGGCGCCGTGGCCTACCCAGTCGGCCAAGGTTTGGCGCTCGATCTCCACCCCCTCGCGCGCCAGGATGCCTGAGAGACGGTAGAGGGGCAGGCCGTCGAGATACTTCGAGACCAGCACATGGGCCACCAGGCCGGGCCCGGGCCGGCCCCGCTCAATGGGCAGGGCTGGCGCCGGTGCCTGCAGCATGGCCTCGCAGGCCCGGCAGGCATAGCGCGGCCGGATATGCCGGATCACCTTCAGCCTGGCCGGGATCTTCTCCAGCACCTCCGTGATACTCTCGCCGAGCCGCGTCAGGCGGGCGGGATCGGTGCAGCCGCAGCGGCAGGCCAGGACGGGCTCGTGCACCACTATCTCGCGCGGCAGGTGCTCGGGCAGTGGCCGGCGCGTGGCAGGCTTGCGCTGGTTGCCGGACCTGCCTTTGGTTTGGCGCTCCTTCTCCGCCGCAGCCTCGCGCTCAGCCTGGTTCTCCTCGAGGTCGCCGATCAGCATCTCAAGCTGGTCGGCCTCGGCCGCCAGCTTCTCGGAGGATCGGCCATAACGATCGTGCCGCAATGCCGCCAGCTGGACCTTCAGCTTCTCGATCTCAAAGCCTGCATTGCGCAGCTCGGCGTCACGTTCAGCCAGGGCCGCGTCGCGCTCGGCAAGGAGCGTATCGCGCTGCGCCAGCAGGGCGCGCAGCGTCTCCACATCGTCCGGGAATGCCGCGGTGTCGAGGTCGGAAGTCACGCGTACAGCGTCGCTGACCGCAGCGCGTCGCCGCAAATAAGAGGAGCGTTACCCCACAATCTCGGGCCGAGCCGTCCAGGCCGGCATGCGCCAGTCAATCCCCTCCAAAAGCATCGAGAGCATGGCTGGCGTGAGTGAAACAACACCGCTCGTCGCCTGCGGCCACACGAAGCGACCTTTCTCTAACCTCTTGGCCACGAGAACCAGGCCTTGACCGTCCCAAACCAAAATCTTCAGCAGGTCACCGCGGCGCCCACGAAAGCAAAATACCGCGCCGCTGTACGGATCCTGCGCCAGCACCGTCTGCACCTGGGCTGCCAAACCATCGAAGCCCTTCCGCATATCCGTCGCGCCGCAAGCAAGGTAGACGCGCGTGCCAGGCGGCGGGCCGAACATCACCGGCCACCCAGTTCGGCCAGCACGCCCCGCAGTACCACCATGTCCACCCGGCCGCTGGCACGCACCGTCACACCGGAGGCGAAGCCAATCTCAATCACGCCAGGCGCCTCAACCACACCCTCCCGCGCCGGCCTCGGTCCTTCCACACGCGGCGCCTCCGGCACCACCGCCACCGGCATGAACCCCGACACCGCCGCCGCTAGCATCTCCTTGCGCCAGGTATAGATCTGCCCCGTGCTCACCCCGTTCCGGTCCGCCACCGCCTGCACCACCGCACCCGGCTGCAGGCTCTCGCGCACCATCCGCAGCTTGTCCTCGTCCGGCCACTCTCGCCGCCGCACCGAGTGGACCTCGACCCGAACGCCCCGCTCCGGGCGCGCTCGCATCGTGCCATTCCGACCGTCGTAAGAACCCGCTCCGAGCGGTTCCGCCACTTCAGCTGCGTCCGTCATGCCCACCATCTCGGCAGGCACGCCCCGTCATCTCAAGGCCGCTGACGGCTGACGCTTACGCTGGTGACGCCGAACGCCCTGAGGCTAGTCGGGTATCGCATCTGGCTCGTCCAGTAGCGCAGCACCGCTAACAAGGCATCTTGCGGCAACGCAAGAAGCTCGATGTCTAGGATACCGATGGCTGGGGCGTTACGCTTTCACAGCGGGGCGCGACGGCGCACCGAGGCGAAGTCAGAAGACGCGAGCGGCAGTGAGACGTTAAACCTCGCGGCTTCTTTGTTGTCTTGGTTGCCGATCAGGAATGCGCAGGCAAAGGTCGAGATGGTGCAGTGGTTGGTGGTGCCACGATGATGCCGCGATGCGAACAGAAGGCCGACACGCCAAGCTTCTACA
>NZ_JCACHU010000025.1:0-178307 GCF_059504005.1 Belnapia sp.
GTGAAGTTGGCCATTCGTCAGATCAGGTCAAGACAATGAGGGCCGCCTCAATAACGCGAGCTCTCAGCTCATCATGTACATCGGCCTGCCCACTCTTTGCGCTCCCGGTGCCCCTCGTCCCGGATGGTCGCACCATACGCCGGGACACCAAGGCCGTCCCAGCCGGACGAGGCAGGCACCGAGGTCTACATACCAGTTACCAACGCTACCAACGCTATAGAGTCGCTCAATGCCAAGCTGCGCCGTGCGGTGCGAGCGCGCGGCCACTTCCCACACGATGACGCCGCGCTGAAGCTGCTCTTTCTCGTGTTGAACCGCGCGTCCAAAGATTGGAAGATGCCGCAGAAGGAGTGGAGCGCTGCCAAGGCACAGTTCGCCATCCTCTTCCAGGACCGCTTTGCCATCACCTGATCAACGCCGCCCCACACAAAATTCCTGACAGTCTCGCGCAGGCCGACGCCGAGCTGGGAGCCTGAGATCGCCGTGTAGCCCCTTGCGCCGACGCGGCGCCGTCTGAGGGGCGAGCATCCGCAGCGGCGCCTGCGCGACTTCCAGGGTATCTTGCAGGCCGACGCCTATACGGGGTTCGACGCCCTCTACGAGAGCGGCCCTGTGGTCGAGGCGGCGTGCTGGACGCATGCGTGGCGCTACTTCCACGGCGAGTTGCTGGCGAACGGCAGCTCGCTGGCGCGGGAGACCATCGAGCGCATGCAGCCGCTGTTTGCAATCAAGACGGAGATCCACGACCAGCCGCCCGAGGTGCGCGTCGCCGCCCGCCAAGCCCGCTCGGCTCCAATGATGGCTGGCCTGCACGGCTGGTTGGAGGCGACGCTGCGGCGGATCTCCGGCAAATCGAACCTGGCCAAGGCCATCCGCTACACGCTGGCGCAGTGGAGCGCGCTGACGGCGGTGCTGCGAGACGGCCGCGCCTGCCTGTACAACAACGCCGCCGAACGGCGGGTAGGGCCCCTGCCGCTGGGGCAGAAGAACGACCTGTTCGCCGGGTCGCTCGAAGGGCGGCAGGCGCGCGGCGATCCCCTGCACTCTGGTCGGCACCGCCGAACTGAACAGCTGGGACCCGCAGGCCCACCTGCACGTGCTGCTCGACCGCATCGCCGATCACCCGACCAACCGGATCAGCGAACTCACGCCATGAAACCTCCGGCCCGACGCAGCCTGACCTCCCTCACGCTGCTGGCGCCGCAGCGGCCGATGCACGCTTACGGTGTCTCCCCTGATCGGAGTTTGCTTTAGATCCAGGACAGGTCCCGCGCAGGTTCGGTAAGCGTCCTTCAGCGCATGGGTACGATACGCTGAGGCATGAGGCCGCATGACTCCAGTTGCACGCCAGACGGCCATACCATAGGCGCGCTGTTATCGTTGCAAGCGCCGTCGGACCTCTGCCCTGGACGAGGCCTGGGAGCGCTGTCGCCCAACTCTCCGGCGAATTTCGGCAAGGAAGGGCAGATCGATTGCGACCTTCACGGTGGCCGCCACCGCCAGAGCGGAGAGCGCTGCCTTTGACACGAGCCCCATGGTTCCGTCGATCAGCAATGCGTGGACGACGCTGCCTACCACGATTCCCAAGGCGAGGCCGACGTGACAAACGCGCCAGACCAGCAGCCTCCAACGCAGCCGCCCGCGTAGGACGGCGAGCAACGCGGAAGCGAGCACCGCCCAGGTTGCAAACACGCCCCAAGCGGAAAACGGCGTCGGCGACCGAAGCAGAAGGGCGTCCAAGACGTCGGGCGGGCTGGTCAGCCACAGAGCACCGACATGAACCAACACCGCCGCCACAAGCCCGGCGCCTACCCAGGCATGCACCCGCCGTCCGAGCCGCGCGCGCAGCCCTGGCAGGTATCCCCCCGCGAGCAATGGCTGGAGAAGGAGCAGTCCCAGCGCGACCACCCCCGCGAACCCAGCCGCGATATAGACCGGATCGCGCCATGCGAGCAGCGGGCTGCGCGCCGCGATGGCGGCCGGCACGACCAGGGCGGTGGCCAGGGCGGCCCAGATCAGGACCGACCGCAGGGACCTCGCGCCGGTCACGCCCGCCGCAGAACGAAATCCGCGCTCAGCCTTGTGTCGCTGGCGCTCCGCATCACGGGCCGGAGGAAGACTGTCTCGAAGCCGTTGCTATCGTGCTCCGCGTCGTAGGCCAGGTGCCCATGCGCCTGCCCGAAAGCGGGGATGATCTGTGGCATCTCCATCCGAAACACGCCATTCGCGTCCGTCAGCGTAGCGCCGTGGCTGTGCGGGTCGCGCTCGTGCCCTTCTGTCGTGTGCGCCCAGATCTGGATGCGCACACGCGGCAGCGGGGCGCCGTCGCCCGCTCGCCGGACGGTGCCGGTCATCAGGAAGCCACCGCTGCCGATGCGCTCCACGAAAGGTGCGCCGGGCAGGTAGTTATTCGCGCCGCCTCGCATCGTGGGCGTCGGGGCGAGGCCCTGCGCTCGCAGCGGGCTGACAAGGCCGGATGCGGCGGTCGCAGCGGCAGCGAGGAGAAGGGTACGGCGAGCCTTGGGCGCTTGGGTCATCGTAATTTGTCCTTTCGACCATACTGGGCGTCCTTGCCAATCGGCTTCGCTTCCGTTGCAGGAAGCGGCGAGTTGCGTCGGATCGGCACACCAAGACGGTGATGTAGGAACACGATGCACCCCGTAAAGCACCCTTCGCTTCCGGGCGTGGACTTCGGCGGCGCGAGACCTGCGGCCACGGACCTATGATGGGCGCTGTTGCGTAAATCAGCGTGAGGACGTGTTTCGGTCTTTGATGCCTTGATCAGGCGCAGGCGGCCGTATTGGGCATGCCAAGGGCGTTGAAGGTGTTCAGGATGGCACAGCGGATCTGCACCTCGGCGATCTGACGGGCGGGGTCGCGGGCTGCGACGCGCTCGCCCAAGCGCTTGAGGCGGGACATGGCGGTCCGGCGAGGCTACGCCGGAGATAGCCGCTCCACCGCTTCCAGAGCCGTCGGCCGAGATGCCTGGTGGTGCGGAGTGTCTCGTTGTGCGCCGTCGCTCCGGTGGTTCTCACCTTCCACCGCTTGCCGTTGCGCCGGGGCGGCACGACCAGGTCGGCCTGTCGGGTGACGGAGGCCTTGTAGACGCCGCGGGTATCGTAGGCGCCGTCGCCACTGATCACCTCGATCCGCTCCGCTTCCGGCAGCTGCGCCAGCAAGCCCGGCACGATCTCGCCGTCATCATGCCGGTGGTCCGTCACCTCCACGGCCCTGACCTCATGGCTGTCGGCGTCAACCACGAGGTGGACCTTGCGCCACACCCGCCGCTTGTCGGCCCCGTGCTTCCTCACCTCCACTCGCCCTCGCCCAGCACCTTCAGGCCCGTGCTGTCGATCACCAAGTGCAGCGGCCCGCCCCGTGGGCGGCAAGGGATCTCCACGGTCAGATCCTTCTGCCGCCGCGAGAGGGTGCTGTAATGCGGCACCTGCCAGTTTAGGGCAGCCAAGCGGATCAAGCTTCCCGCCATGCCCTGAGCCGCCCGCAGCTGCAACTGGTACAGAACCTTCAACGCCGCGTCTTAGTGGCGATGGCCTGCAAGACTTCCAGTAGGTAACAGGCAGATTGTGCCCCCAATGTGCCCCCGTTTATCGAAAACTGGTGCCGGGTGAGGGATTTGAACCCCCGACCTTCTGATTACAAATCAGCTGCACTACCCCTGTGCTAACCCGGCCCTTGCGGCTGCTTACCAGACGCGGATGCGGTGGTCAGCCCACCCCGAGCAGCTCGACGTCGAAGACAAGGGTTGCATCGGGCGGGATGACGCCGCCCGCGCCGCGGGCGCCGTAGCCGAGCTCGGGCGGAATGGTCAGCCTCCGCTGGCCGCCGACCTTCATTCCCTCCACCCCCCGGTCCCAGCCGGCGATCACATGCCCGGCACCGAGCTCGAAGCGGAAGGGCTGACCCCGGTCGCGCGAGCTATCGAATTTGCGGCCTTTGTTCTCCGGCTGGGAGGAGTCGAAGAGCCAGCCCGTGTAATGCACCTCGACGGTGTGGCCGGCCGTGGCGGTGGCGCCGGTGCCGAGCTTCTGGTCGGTCATGCCGTGTTCCTTGCTTGCGGCCGGGGATCATGCACCGGGCGCGCCGGCTAATCCACCCTCGCCCCCGAGGCGCGGATGAGGGGCGCCAGCCGCTCCTTCTGCGCCACGCGGTAGCTGGCGATCTCCTCGATGCCGGTCCACCAGGGGCTGGCGCCGAGATCCTGGTAGGCACGGACCAGCCCGGGGCTCTCCAGCGCCTGCCTGGTCAGCGTCGACATGCGCTGCACCACCGCGGACGGCAGCCCGGCCGGGCCGCAGACGCAGGTCCAAGAGACGACGTCGAAGCCCGGCAGGAACTCGCCGATCGCCGGGATCTCCGGCGCCACCGGGCTGCGCACATCCGAGGTGACGGCCAGCGGCCGCACCTGGCCCTGGCGGGAAAGGGAGAGCGTGCCGGGGATGTTGTCGAACATCATCGAGATCCGCCCGGCGACGAGGTCGAGCTGCGCCGGCGCGCTGCCGCGATAGGGCACATGCACCATCTCAACGCCAGCGAGCTGCTTGAACATCTCCCCCGCCAGGTGAAGCGTCGTCCCCGACCCCGCCGAGCCGAAGCTGTATTGGCCCGGCGCCGATTTCAGCAGGGCGATCAGCTCCGGCACGCTCTGCGCCGCGACGCCGAGATGCACGGCAAGCAGATTCGGCAACTGCCACAGGCCGGAGACCAGGGTGAAGTCCCGCTCCGGATCGAAGGGCAGGCTGCGGTAGAGCGTCGGCGCGATGGCATGCGAGGCAATGCCGCCGAGCCCGATCGTGTAACCGTCGGGCGACGACTTGGCGATCGCGTCCGCCCCGACATTGCCGCCGGAGCCGCTGCGGTTCTCAACCACGAATTGCTGGCCCGCGATCTCCGACATCCGCGCGCAGTAGATGCGGGAGAGCGTGTCGGTCGGCCCGCCCGGCGGATAGGGGTTGATGTAGCGCACCGGCCGGTTCGGCCAGTCGCCGGACTGGGCGAGCGCCGGCGCGGCGAGGGCGGGCAGCAGGCCGAGCGCGGCGCGGCGGGAGAGGGCCATGACGGTCACTCCACCTGCGCACCGGCGGCGCGGATGACGGGGGCGAAGGCCGCCTCGTTGGCGGCGCGGAAGGAGGCCAGCTCATCCGGCCCGGCGATCCAGGGCGCCGCGCCGTTGTCCTCGAAGCGCGCGACGAGGTCGGGGCTCTCCAGCGCCTGGCGGGTCAGGGCGGCGATGCGGTGCACCATGGGTGCCGGCAGCCCGGCGGGTGCCACGACCGATCCCCAGGAAGTGATCTCGAAGCCGGGCAGGAATTCCGCCATGGCCGGGATGTCGGGCGCCTGCGGGCTGCGCTTCGCTCCGGTGACGGCAAGCGCCCTCACCTTCCCCTCCCGCGCCTCCTGCAGGGCCTGGGGAATGTTGTCGAAGATCATGTGCACGCGGCCGGCCATCAGGTCGACATGCGCCGGCGCCCCGCCGCGATAGGGCACGTGCACCATCTCGAGCCCCGCCTGCGCCGCGAACATCGCGCCCGAGAGATGCACGGTCGTGCCGGAGCCGGAGGAGGCATAGGTGAACTTGCCCGGATTGGCGCGCACCAGCGCGATCAGATCCGGCACCGTCCGCGCCGGCACCGCCGGATGGACGACGAGCATGTTCGGCAGCTGCCAGAGGCCGCCGATATAGGTGAAGTCCCGCAGGGGGTCGAAGGGCAGCCGCTTGTAGAGCGTCGGCCCGATCGCCAGCGGCGCGACGCTGCCGAGGCCGATGGTGCGGCCATCCGGCGCGCTGCGGGCGATGGCTTCCGTCCCGATGTTGCCGGCCGAGCCGCTGCGGTTCTCGACGATGAACTGCTCGCCGGTGATCTCGGAGATCTTCTGGCACCAGAGGCGGGAGAGGATGTCGGTCCCTCCCCCCGGCGGGAAGATGCCGATGAAGCGGATCGGGCCCGGCGGCCAGTCGCCCCGCTGCCCGAGGGCGGGCGCGGCGAGCCCCGCCGCGACCAGCCCCAGTCCCGCACGCCGCGTGATCCGCGCCATACCCGGCCCTCCCGACCTTATCGTTGCGGGGAGTGTAGGGGCAGCGCGGCGCCGTCCGCCAGCGTCAGCTGCCGAGGGTCACGACCTCGCCATCCTGCCTGCCGACCAGCACCTGCGGCCGGAGGCCGAGGAAGAGGCCGGTCTCCACCACGCCCGGGATTCCGAGCAGCGCCTGGTCGAGCGCGGCGGCATCGGCGATGAGGCCGGTCGCGCAGTCGGCGATGAGGTGGCCGCCATCGCTGCGGAAGGGCGCGCCATCCGCCCCCTTGCGAAGCGCCGGGCGCAGGCCGAGCTCGGCCAGCCGCGCGAGCGTCCTCCGCCAGCCGAAATCGACCAGCTCCACCGGCAGCGCCCCGCGGCCGAGCTGCGGCACCAGCTTCGACTGATCGACGACGATCACCAGGCGCCGGCTGGCGGTCGCGACCATCTTCTCCCGCAGCAGCGCGCCGCCGCGCCCCTTCAGCAGGGCGAGGGAGCCCTCCTCCACCTCATCCGCCCCATCGATGGCGAGGTCGAGCGGCGCCTCCTCCAGCTCCACCAGCGGCAGGCCGAGGCGGCGGGCGAGCGCGGCCGTCCCATCCGAGGTCGGCACGCCGCCGGCGATCCGCAACCCGGCCGACAGCCGTGTCGCCAGCGCCTCCACCACCAGCACGGCGGTGGAGCCGGTGCCGAGGCCGACCAGCATGCCCGGCTCGACCAGCGCCACCGCGGCCTCGGCGGCCCGGCGCTTCTGGCGGTCCTGCCCGATCATGCGCCGGCCGCCGCCCGGTCGGCGAGGATGGCGACCGGCCCGGCCGGGCCGAGCCCGGCCGCGGGCAGGGCGCGATCCCCGGCCCGGAGGCGGGCCAGGATCTCCCGCTTCTCCTCTCCCGCGACGAGGAAAGCGGCGGCGCGGCTGCTGTTCAGCGCCGGGTAGGTCAGGGTGATCCGCGGCTCCGGCTTCGCGCCGAGGACGGCGAGCACCCAGGCCTTGCGCTCCAGCAGCGCCGGGTTGCCGGGAAAGAGCGAGGCGGTATGCCCATCCGGCCCGAGGCCGAGGAGCTGGATGTCGAAGAGCGGTTCGCCCGGGCGGGTGTCGGCGAAGCGCCGCAGCTCGGCCTCGTAGCGCGCGGCGGCGGATTCGGGCGTGCCATCGGTCGGGACCGGGTGAATGTTGCCGGGCGGGATGGGCACGCGATCGAGCATCGCCCGCCGCACCATGCCCTGGTTGCTGTCCGGATGGTCGGGCGGGACGAAGCGCTCGTCGCCCCAGAAGAGGTGGATGCGCTCCCAGGGCATCCGGCCCCGCCACTCCGCCGAGGCCAGCCGCTCATAGAGCCGCTTCGGGGTGGAGCCGCCGGAGAGGCCGATGGAGACCGCCCCCTCCCGCGCTATGGCCTGCTCCAGCAGCCAGGCGGCGGCCCGCTCGGCCAGCGCCTCCGCATCGGCCACGACCTCCGCGCGATGCATCATGCCGGCCTCTCCTCGCCCCTGGCGCGGGGGAGGATGATGTCGCGCACCGCGGCGGCGAAGCCGTCCGCGTCATTCGCCAGCGTGACCGCCGCGGCGCGGGCCTGCACCGCGGGCGGGGCATTGCCCATGGCGATGGCCAGCCCGGCGACGCCGAACATCGGCAGGTCGTTCGCCATGTCGCCGATGCAGGCCGTCTCCTCGGGCGGGACTCCGCAGAGCTGGGCGAGGGCCAGCAACGCATGGCCCTTGTCCGCCTGCGGATGCGTCACGTCGAGATAATAGGTCTGGGAGCGGTGGATGCTCGCCTGCGCGCCAAGCTCCGCCTGCAGGCTCGCCTCGCATTCGGCGAGGAGCGCGGCATCGGGCGAGGCGCCGACCAGCTTGCCGGCGCGGGCGATGAAGGGGTCGAAGCTGTCCACCCGGCGCGGGGCGAAGCCGATTGTGCGCTGCTCATGCGCGACGTAGTGGCCGTCCGGGTCCTGCACCAGCCACTCGCCATCGGCGAAGACCCAAGCGTCGATGCCGCGCCGGGCGAATGCCGCGAGCGCGGCGCGGGCCGCCGCCTCCGGCACCGGGCGCTCGGCCAGGCTGCGGCCCTCGCTGTCGAGGATGACGCCGCCGTTGAAGCCGGCCACCGGCGTCCCGAGGCGGAGCTGCGCCGCGAGCGGCGCGATCCCGCGCGGCGGCCGGCTGCTGACCAGGGCGAGCGCCACGCCGGCCTCGCGCAGCCGGGCGGCGGCCTTGATGGTCGCCGGGGTGAGGCGCTTGTCGGTCGTCACAAGCGTGCCGTCGACATCGGAGACGAGCAGGCGGATCGGGGCGGTCATGCGAGCTTCAGCCAGTGCCTGCCGTCGCGTGCCAGCAGCGCATCGGCCGCGGCCGGGCCCTCGCTGCCGGCGGCATAGGGCTCGACCTTGAGCGAGGCGTCGAGGATGGGCTGCACCGCGCACCAGCCGGCCTCGACATTGTCGGCGCGCTGGAACAGCGTCGCATCGCCGGTCAGCACGTCATAGAGCAGCGTCTCGTAGCCCGTGCTCGGCATGGTGCGGAACCAGTCGCTGTAGCGGAAGTCCATCTGCACGCCGGAAAGCGTCAGGGTCGGCCCCGGCTCCTTTGCGCTGAGATGGAGCGAGATGCCCTCGCTCGGCTGGATGTGGATCACCATAAAATTCGGCGTCAGCCGGTCCACCGGCGTCTCGCGGAACATGGCGAAGGGCGCCTGCTTGAACTGGATGGCGATCTCGGTGCGGCGCAGCGTCATCCGCTTGCCGGTGCGGATGTAGAAGGGTACGCCGGCCCAGCGCCAATTATCGATCTGCAGCTTCATCGCCACATAGGTCTCGGTGGCGCTGTCGGGCGCGACATTCGGCTCGTCGCGGTAGCCGGGCACCGGCTGGCCCTTCAGCGTGCCCGCCGCGTACTGGCCGCGCACCACGTCGCGGGCGAGCTCCGCGGGGCCGAGCGGGTGGATGGCCTGCACCACCTTCGCCTTCTCGGCGCGCACCGCATCGGCGTCGAAGCTGTTCGGCGGCTCCATCGCCGTCATCGCCAGGAGCTGCATCATGTGGTTCGGCACCATGTCGCGCAGCGCGCCGGTCGTCTCGTAGAAGCGGCCGCGCTGCTCGACGCCGACCGTCTCGGCGGCGGTGATCTGGACATGGTCGATATGGTCGCGGCGCCAGAGCGGCTCGAAGATGCCGTTGGCGAAGCGCAGCGCCAGGATGTTCTGCACCGTCTCCTTGCCGAGGAAATGGTCGATGCGGAAGACCTGGCTTTCCTCGACCAGGCCGAGGATGCGGGCGTTCAGCTCCCGGGCGGAGGCGAGGTCGGTGCCGAAGGGCTTCTCGACGACGACGCGGCGGAAAGCCCCGCCCTCCTGCCGCATCAGCCCGGCCTCGGCCAGGCGCTCGATGATCGGGCCGAAGAAGCGCGGCGCGGTGGCGAGGTAGAAGACGCAATTGCCGTGGCCGGCGCGCTGGCGGATCTCCTCCAGCCGGGCGGCGAGGCGCTCATAGGTGGCGGCCTCCTCGAATTCGCCGGTGAGGTAGGAGAGGCGCCCGCGCAGCCAGCCCCAGGCGCGCTGGTCGATCCCGTCGGCCGAGAACTCGCCGCCCTTGTCGGCGATGAAGGACTGCATCGCCTCCGTCAGCTGCTGGCGATAGGCCTCGTCGCTCCGTTCGTTGTGGTCGAGGGCGATGACGTGGAAGCCCTCCGCCAGCAGCCCGGCGCCGGTGAGGTTGTAGAGCGAGGGTGTGAGCAGGCGCTTGGTGAGGTCGCCGCTCGCTCCGAAGATCACCAGGGTCGAGGCAGGCGCGGGCTCGGCTCGGGCCAGCACGGCGGGGTCGGGGCAAAGGCGGGTGTTCACGTCCATGCGTCGAATGCCCTCTGTCACGCTGGCCCAGGGGCGAGCGGCGGCGGATTGGGGCCCGGCCGCAGCGGCGCGGCAAGGACCTGTCGAGGGGCGTAACGGTCAGGCCCCGGCCGGGACGATGCGGACCTGGCGGTCCGGCCCGCCATCAATGGAGAAGGTGAAGCCCTCGCCCGCCGGCAGCGCCTTGGTCGGCAGGTCGGCGCAGTGGAGGCCGAGCAGGCCCCCCGCCGTCCGCGCCTCGCCGCCCGGATGCCAGCGGATCAGGGCCGGGGCTTCCAGCAGCAGGCGGAGGCCCTGGCCGGCGCGGATCCAGCCCACCGGCATCCGCTGGCTCCAATGCGCCCGCGGCGCCTGCGGCCGCCGGCCGCCATAGCGGAGCCAGACCGGCTCCGGCCGGTCGATCGGGCGGCCGAGGCGGAGGCTAGCGGCGAGCTTCATGGCCTCCGCATGCGCCCAGACCAGCGGCATGGCGGAGCCGGAAGGGCGGCCCGGGAACAGGAACTGGGCCGGGATCGGCGCCGCCTCCCAGACCTGCTCGGGCAGCAGGCCGAGGCGGCTGCCCATGCGCGCCATGGCCCGCAGCAGCGCGCGCGCCTCCGCATCCCGCCCGGCGGCGAGCTCGTAATGGCCGCGCTCGCCGGTCAGCAGCGGCCAGGGGCGGCCGCGTCCGGTGCCGTCGAAGGGGCGGCCATCCTCATGCTCGCCATAGCCGTCGCCGTTGTAGCGGTACCAGCTGGGGCCGGAGGGGGTCTCGGCCCGCAGCAGGGCGTCGATCAGGCGAACGGTGCCGGCCATCAGCGGGTCATCCGCCCGGCGCAGGCCGAAGCGGACCAGCTGCAACGGGTCGGTGCTGATCAGCGTGTCGGCCGGCACGAGGCATTCGCCGTCATGGTTGCGCACCGGGACGGCGTCGCGGATGCCGGCGCGGTCGGCGAAGACGGCGGGCGATGCGGCACGGACGTAGTAGGCGGGGATGCCATGCCGGGCCACGAGCTCGGGGTCGGCGCCGAGGCACCAGTCCTCGATGCGGCTGTTCCAGTCATCGGCCAGCAGCAGCAGGTCCCGCCGCGCCCCGGCCTCCAGCACCTCCGCGCCGCAGACCAGGGCGGCGATGGCGGCGGCGAGGGTGAAGGTGTTGACGCCCGGCGTCTCCTCCCAGCGGTCCTGGTCCGTCGCCGGGCCGTGCAGGAGGATGAAGCGCAGCGCCTTCCGGACCATCCCGACGGGCCGGATGCCGCCCAGCGCATCCGCCTCGGCCAGCGCCGAGGCGAGCAGGACGGGGAAGGCCGCCTCGTCGAGCTGGATGCCGGTCCAGTGCGCCTTGCCGCCCAGCCACTGGTTCTGCGCCCAGCGGCCATCCTGCTGCTGGGTGGCGATCAGGTAGCGGAGGATGTTCCGCGCCTCCTCCCAGCCGCCGAGGGCGAGCAGCGCGCCGGCGCTCTCCACCAGGTCGCGCGGCCAGACGAGGTGGTAGCCCCCGGGATCGTCCGTGCTGCTGCCCCAGGGGATGCTGAGGCTCGCCACCATGGCGCCGAGGAAGGTCTTGTCCTGGTGCACCCGCAGCACCATTGCCGAGACCTGGGCCGCCTCACGGAACTCGTCGGGGCAGGCGCCGGGGACGACATTGGCGGCCTGCCAGGCTTCCCAGGCCTCGACATGGCGGTGCCAGACGGCGTCGAAGGGCTGCAGCAGGGCGGAGAGGGCGAGCGTCGCCGCCGCCTCCGGCTCCGGCGCGAAGCCGAGGGCGAGCACGCCGGCCTGGCCGCGCAGCTCGCCGAGCAGGGCGACATTGCCCGGGCCCGCCTGGTCATACTCCCAGCGCATGGCGTCATGCGTGGCGAAGTCCTGCCAGCCGTCGCTGGTGCCGACATAGCCGGCGCTGGCACGCGCCCAGGCCTCGTCCTGCGTCGCCGGATCCGCCGCGGCGAGGGCCAGGGCGTGGCCGCCCTGCCAGGCCGAGAGCAGCACCCGGTCGCGCTCGCGGCGGATGGCGGCGGTGTTCCCCTCCCCCGTGCCGCCGCAATGCGGCGCGAGCAGCACGTAGAGGCGCAGGTCCGCATCGCCCGTCAGCACCGCCTCGACCAGCAGCACGTCGCGGTCGCGTTCCGGCGCGATGCGCAGCGCCAGCTCGAAGCGCGGATGCCGGTGCACCACCTGCACGGCCGGGATGCCGGGGCCGGCGGTCGCAAGGTTGTAGTCGGCATTCCGCTTCACCTCGGTCCAGAAGCCGCGGCCATCGGCGACGATGAAGCCGAGGTCGCGGATCTGCGGCAGGTCGACGCGCGGGTGGTAGATCTCGTTCACGATGCCGTAGCCAAGGGTGAACCAGAGGCGCGACGCGCCGATGGCGGTGCCGACGATGTCCTTCGCGCTGCTGGTCCAGCTCGGGCGGATGCCGGGGGCGCCGGGGGCGGTCATAGGGGCTGCTCCGTCATGGCGCCTTCAGGCTTAGCACCTGCCCTCGGCACAGGCGAGGCCGTGCGCCCTGGCCGGAGCGTGAATGGTTCCGGCCTGCCTTCCCAAGCAGAACCGCGCCTTGCGCAATATCGGGAGACGGGCGGTAGATCGTCCACCCCACGAACCTCGCCGGCGCCTTCGTCATCGAGCTTGTGCCGCGCGGCGATGCAGCGGCGCCCTCGCCCGCACCAAGTGCCGCGAGGAATTTGCCGCGCACGGGCTGGCCGGCGCCCTCACGCGGCAGAATCCCTCCGTCGCCGTCCAGGCGGGCACGCTGCGCGGGATGCATTCCCAGCGCGACCGGCGGCCGAGGCCAAGCTGATCCGCTGCGTGCGCCGCGTGGCGCAGCATGGCATCCTCGATCTCCGTGCCGGCTCGCCAAGCCTCATGCGGCACGAAGCCTTCACGCTGAGTGCCGCGAACGGGCGCCGGCCCCAGATCCCGCCCGGCTTCGCGCATGGCGTCCAGACACCGGCCGACGATGCGGAGTGGACCAATCCCATCCCCGCCCCCTGCACGCCTTCGGCCGGGGGCGGGCTGCCCCATGACGGCCCGCTGGTCGGCATTGCTTGGCCGATGCAAAAGGCAGGTGCCGCGCCGATCCTCCGCTACCGCAGCCCCGACATGGCAGCGTGATCGCCGGCCCGCCATGGGATCGCACCTGGGCAAGCGTGGCGGGCGACGCCCATTTCCTTGAAACCTGGATGGCGTGCGGCCATTCCCAGCCCGGAGCCGCATGGCTTGGCCGACATTTTCCGAAATTGCGGCGTGGCAAGCGCACATTTGCGCTATCGCATCATCCGCGAGGCCAAAATATTATGAAGCGTGCGATCCATGACTGGCGGGCTTGTTACATGAGTGCAGCTTAACTCTCTGATTATGTGCTGCTGCCGGCCCCTGGCCGTCCGACACTGATGCGAGCGAGAGCATGAAGGTCCTGATCACCGGAAATATGGGCTATGTCGGCCCCGTGGTGGTCCGCCACCTCCGCCGACGTTTCCCCGAGGCGGAGCTGATCGGCTTCGACAACGCCTATTTCGCCCACTGCCTCACCGGCGGTGCGGTGCTGCCCGAGGCCCTGCTGAACCGCCAGGTCTTCGGCGATGTCCGCAGCATCGATCCGGGCCTGCTGCAGGGCGTCGATGCCGTGGTGCACATGGCGGCGATCTCCAACGACCCGATGGGCGACCGCTTTGCCCGGGTCACCGCCGAGATCAACCAGGACGCCTCCGTGCGGATCGCGCAGCAGGCCGAGGCAGCCGGCGTCCGCAACTTCGTCTTCCTCTCGAGCTGCAGCGTCTATGGCGTCGCCGCCGGCCCGCCGCGGCGGGAGGAGGACGAGCTCAACCCCGTCACCGCCTATGCCGCCTCCAAGATCGGGACCGAGCGGGCACTCGCCGGCCTCAACGGCGACATGACCATCACCTGCCTCCGCTTCGCCACCGCCTGCGGCATGTCCGACAGGCTGCGGCTCGACCTGGTGCTGAACGACTTCGTGGCCGGCGCCCTCAGCCGTGGCGAGATCACCGTGCTCAGCGACGGCACGCCATGGCGGCCGCTGATCGACGTGGCCGACATGGCGCGCGCCATCGAATGGGCGGCGACGCGGCCGGCCGAGCGCGGCGGGCGGTTCCTCACCGTCAATGCCGGATCGGATGACCGCAACCATCAGGTCCGCGACCTGGCCCATGCCGTCGCCGCGGCGCTGCCGGGGACCAAGGTCTCGATCAACACCTCGGCGCCGGTCGACAGCCGCTCCTACCGCGTCGATTTCAGCCGATTTGCCGAGCTGGCGCCGGAGCACCAGCCGCAGGTGACGCTGGACGGTTCCATCCGCCACCTCGTCGATGGCATGCAGGCGATGCGCTTCGCCGACGCCGAGTTCCGGCACTCGCCGCTCATCCGCCTTGCGGTGCTACAGCAGCACCGGGAGGCAGGCCGCCTCACCGACGATCTTGTCTGGCGCCAGGGCGCCTAGGAGACCCCATCATGAAAGTCGTGCTGCTGGCCGGCGGGTTCGGCACCCGCCTGGGCGAGGAGACCTCCATTCGCCCGAAGCCCATGGTCGAGATCGGCGGCATGCCGATCATGTGGCACATCATGAAGATCTACGCGCATTACGGCTTCCGGGACTTCGTCGTCCTCGGCGGCTACAAGGTGCGCTACATCCGCGACTACTTCCTCCGCTACCGCGACGAGAACTGCGACTTCTCGATCGAGCTCGGCACCGGCAAGGTGCAGTGGCTCGAGGCGGTCGCCGAGAACTGGCGCGTGACCGTGCTCGACACCGGCATCGATACGATGACCGGCGGCCGCATCCTCCGCGCCCGGAAGCATATCGGCGACGAGCGCTTCTGCCTCACCTATGGCGACGGCGTCAGCGACGTGAACATCCGCCGCGTCATCGCCGCTCACGAAGCGACCGGCGCCTGGTGCACCCTCACGGCCGTGTCCCAGCCCGGCCGCTACGGCGCGCTGCGGCTCTCCGACGACGGGCATGTCGTCGGCTTCCGCGAGAAGGACGCGCGCGACGGCGGCCTCATCAACGGCGGCTTCTTCGTCTGCGAGCCGCAGGTGCTCGACCTCATCGACGGCGACAGCACCGTCTTCGAGGAGGGCCCGATGCGGCGCCTGACGGAGCTCGGCAAGCTCGGCAGCTACCAGCATGACGGCTACTGGCAGAGCATGGACTCGCTCCGCGACAAGCAGACGCTGGAGGCCCGCTGGGCGGCGGGCGCGCCCTGGAAGCTCTGGGACTAGCTCTTCCGCATGGGGCGCAGCATCAGCTGCGTCGCCTCGGCCGTGCGCGGCAGCCTCAGCATCGCCAGCACGGCATGGGCGACGTCGCCCGGCTGGATCAGCAGTTCAGGCCGGTAGTCGCGGCCTTCCATCTCGAAGATCGCCGCCTGCCGCTCGCTCGCCGTGCGGCCCAGATAGATCGACAGCACCCGCACCCCATGCTCGTTCACCTCGCCGCGCAGGCTGTCGGCGATGGCGCGCATCGCATGCTGCGTGGCGGCGAACTGCCCGACATCGGGCGCCGCATTCAGTCCCTGCGTGGAGTTGATGAAGACGATCTGCCCCTCGACCTCGATCAGGAAGGGCAGCAGGCTCCGAAGCAGCGCGTAGGGTGCGATGACATTGGCCATCATCTGCCGGTGCAGCATCTCGGCCTCGACCGAGCGGCTGTAGAAGCCGGAGCTGAGCACCAGCGTATTGAGCCGCCCTGCCTCGGCGATGCGGGCCTCGATCGCCATGATCGCTTCCGGCGTGGTCAGGTCGCCGGCCAGGACCTCGGCGCCCGTCTCCTCGCGCAGCCGGGCGGCGCGGCCGGCGTCGCGCCCATGCAGAACGATATCGGCCCCGGCCTCGCGCAGGGCGAGGCCGACGGCGCGGCCTATATGGCCTGTGGCACCTGTGACAAGGGCAAGCTCCCCTTTCACCGAGCCATCGCGAGATCTGGTGTGAAGACGAGGGTGCGCCCTTCGATCGCCGTGCCGTCGTCATAGAGCGTCACCACCTCCTCCGGCAGGCGGGAGAGGTCGGAGGCACGCAGGTAGTCGCGCATGGTCGTGCCGGTGGCGCGGGAATCGACATTGGGCGCGCCGCGCCGCGCTGCCGCGTCGCCGCGGTGCACGGTACGGAAGTCGATGCTGTAGCGCGCGAGGCCGCTGGTGTTCGGCACCGTCTCATGCAGCTGCGCGGCGGAGAAGAGGATGACGCCGCCCGGCGGCACCAGCAGGCGCAGGTCGCGCTCGGCGATCTGCTCGGTCAGCTTCGGCTGCTCGCGCGTGTCCTGCTTGACGTGCTGCGCGGCGCTGGCCCGGTTCTTGGTGTTCCACTCGTAGTAATTGTAGATCTCGGAGGTGTTGCCTACCGGCCGCCCGAAATACTCTGGATAGAAGGCAAGGCAGTTGCGCGTCTCGATCTCGAAGATCGGCAGCCACCAATTGATCTGCGAAGGCGGCGCCGAATACCAGGTGTCGCGGTGCGCATGGAAGGCATAGGCGATGCCGGAGGTGAGGTAGTGCGTCGGATAGGCGGAGCGCAGCCGCGGCACGTCGAAATAGGTCTCGTCGACATCGCCGCCGACGCCCTTGATGATCTCGGGCAGCAGCCGCTTGCATTCAGGGTGGTGGATGAAGGCCGGCTTCAGCTTGGCCAGCACCGCGGCGCATTCCTCCATCGACAGCACCTGATCGATGCGGCGCGGGTCATGCGGCGCGAAGGCCTCGGCGATCATGCCGCGGGCCAGCTCCGTCAGCGCCCGGGTCGCCGGCATCGGCGAGTAGATGAAGATGTCGCCGCGATAGAGCGCCTCGCGCCGCTCCTCGTCGCTGCAACGCACATCGTAATGGACGGCGCTCATGCCCGTGCTCTCCCCGGTTCGGCCGAATTATCCGGGGCCGTGGCGCCCTCGGCAAATGGACTTGCCGTGACGAGCAGCCCCGCCGCTTCCGCAGCCGCAGCCGCGGCGCGGATCTCGGCGAATGCCAGGCCGGCCCGCTCGGCCATGTCGAACAGGCTGTGCCGCCCGTCGGCGAGGTTCAGCACCCAGAGCAGCGCCATCTGCCCATAGCCTCGCCCTGCCGCCGCAGGCCCGGTGCCGCCGATCGGCGCATAGAGGCCGCGCCGGCCGAGCTGCGGCTCGCCATGGGGCGCGGTCGAGACCGGCACGTAGTCTTCCTCGAGCACCTCGGCGATGGCGGCAAGGGCGGCGAAGGACCGGGCGAGGTGCTCCGGCCGGACGAAGTCGAGGTTGTCGGCCGAGCTGTGGTATTCCGGGAAGGTCCCGTTCGGCGAGCGCATGAGGCAGCCGACCGGCAGGTCGAAGCCGGGCGAGCAGTATTGCCGCTCGTCATAGCCATAAGGCGAGAAGGGCAGCAGCCGGTTCTCCGGCGATTCGTGCCGCAGCACATGCGCGGCGACGCGGTCGATCATCGCATCGCCGCGGCGCGAGGCCTTGTAGCTGATCGGACCGCCGTCCCCGAGGCAGGTGAGCACCAGCCCATGGGCAATCCGCCCCAGCCGATCGCGGTTCTGCGCCAGCCAGGCAAGCGAGCCGATGGTGCCCGGGATGAACAGGAAGCGCCAGCTCAACCGCCGCCTGCGGCTGCCCAGCAGCCGTGCGAGCTCGAGCCCTAGCGCGATGCCGGAGAGGTTGTCGTTGGCGAGGGACGGGTGGCAGCTGTGGATGGAGACCAGCACCTCCGCCTCGCTTTCGCCCGGCAGCAGGCATTCGCCGAAGGACAGCGAGCCTTGCTTCATATCCGTATCGATATGTACGCGATACGCTTCGTCCTGCAGGCTCTCGCGCAGCCGGTGCGGCAGGCAGAAGCCCCAGCTGTCGCTGTAATAGGCCGTGCGGTAGGGGATGAGCTCCGGCTGGTCCGGGATGCTGTGCAGGTGGCGCTGCAGGTCAGCCAGCGGCAGCACCGCGTCGATGGCGCGACTGTACTGAAGCAAGTGGAGGTTGTGCTCGGCGAAGTCGACGACGGTCGAGCCGTCGAGCCGGCGGATCCAGGCGCTGTGGGGCACCCATTCGCGCGGCACCGTCCAGTCGAGGACCTGCGTGCCGCTCGGCACCTCGCGGATCTCGAGCGGGATGCGCGCGGCGATGTAGCGCAGCGTCTCCCGCAGCCCTGGGCCGGTGATGCTGCGGCAGGTCGGGAAGAGAGCGGCGCAATGCGCGTGCAGCGCCGCGCCGTCCCCGACGGGTCCGTCCTTAACCATCATGTATTACGTCCGTTTCGTTACAACCAGGAGTACCCGGTTTTGCGGCGGCAGCGTAAAGGGTGAAAATAATGTTAGATACGTTTGGCCTGGCGAACCTTTTTCAAGGTGCGGTGAGCGCACGGCGTTGGGAGAACATCCTTCTGCGCATATCTGCAATGTTAACTGGAGACGAGGTAAGGTCCCGGCGATGATGCCCCAGGCCGGTAGGGAGGCAAGAGGCTCGTGAGTACATCGATGATGGCTGCCGTGCCGTGTTGCGCGACGGGGACTTGATACGCATGGACGGCTCCATTTCAGCGCCGGTCGCAGCCACGCTTCGCGCCAATCTCCCTACAGGCCCTGCCTGCCGCTGCTGCGGCGCGCCGCTGCACGAGACCTTCGCCGATCTCGGCCTGACACCGCTGGCGAATTCCTACGTCGTCCCGGCCGACGCGGCGCGGATGGAGCCATTCTACCCGTTGCACGCTCTGGTCTGCTCCGACTGCCGCCTGGTGCAACTTGCGGAGTTTGAAAGCCCGCAGGCGATCTTCTCGGAGTACCGCTACTTCTCCTCGGTCTCCGAGGCCTGGCTCCACCATGCCGAGACCTATGCCGAGCGCATGGTGGCGCGCTTCGGCCTCGGTGCCGGGACGCCGGTGGTCGAGGTTGCTAGTAATGACGGCTACCTGCTGCAGTACTTCGCCCGGCGCGGCATCCCCGTGCTCGGCATCGATCCGGCGGCCAATGTCGCCCGAACCGCCATTGCCCGCGGCATCCCGACCGAGATCACCTTCTTCGGCGCAGCGGCGGCGCAGCGGGTGCGCGCCGCGCATCCGCAGCCGATTCTGATGGTGGCCAACAACGTGCTCGCCCATGTGCCGGACCTGCACGATTTCGTCGAAGGCTTCCGCATCCTGCTCGCCCCGGGCGGGGTCGCCACCCTCGAATTCCCGCATCTTCTGCAGCTGATGCAGCATGGCCAATTCGATACGATCTACCACGAGCATTTCTCCTACATCTCCCTCCTTGTCGCCGAGCGCATCTTCGCGCAGCACCAGCTCACCGTCTTCGACCTTGAGGAGCTGCCGACGCATGGCGGCTCGCTCCGCCTCTTCGTGCGCCACGCGGTGGATGCGGCGAAGGCGGTAACGCCGGCAGTCGAGGCGATGCGGTTGCTGGAGCGCCAATACGGCCTCGAAGGGCCGGCGGCCTATCGCGGGTTTGCCGAGCAGGTGGTCGAGAGCAAGGCTGCGCTGCTGGAATTCCTGCTAGAGGCCCGCCGCCTGGGCCAGCGCGTCGTCGGCTATGGGGCGCCGGCCAAGGGCAACACCCTGCTCAATTACTGCGGCGTGGGTCCGGAGCTGCTGCCCTTCACCGTCGACCGCAGCCTGCACAAGCAGGGCCTGCTGCTGCCCGGCACCCGTATCCCGATCCGCGCGCCGGAAGCGATTCTTGAGGAACGGCCGGATTATGTGCTGATCCTGCCCTGGAACCTTCGCGACGAGATCGCTAATCAGATGGCCGGCATCCGCGCCTGGGGCGGGCGCTTCGTCGTGCCAATCCCGCGCGTCGAGATATTTTAGCAACCGGCGGAGGCCGTTTATGATGTCCAAGGTCTGTGCCGTCGTTCTCACCTACAATCGCCGTGCCCTGCTGGAGGAGTGCCTGCAAGCCGTTGCGGCACAGAGCCACGCCTGCGACCGCATCGTCGTCGTCGACAATGCCAGCTCGGACGGCACTGCGGAGATGGTGGCGGAGCGCTGGGCGGGCCGCGTCGACCTGCATGTGCTGCGCGAGAACATCGGTGCTGCGGGCGGCTTCAATCTCGGCATGCGCCTCGCCTACCAGACGGGCGCCGACTACATCTGGGTCATGGACGACGACGTCCTGCCGGAGCCGGATGCGCTGGCCGCCCTCCTCGTCGCGGGGAAGACGCTGGAGGGGCGGGGGATCAGCCCTGCCTACCTCACTTCCCTCGCCCGCGCCCCGGGCGGCGAGGTCACCAACGTGCCGGAGCTGGACCGTCGCCCCAATGCCCTCGCCTACGAGAACTGGCCGGACCTGCTGAACCACGGCCTGGTGCCGGTGACACGCGCTGCGCTCGTCTCCAACCTCTTCCCCCGGGCGACGCTGACGCGGCACGGCCTGCCCATCGCCGCGATGTTCATCTGGGGGGAGGATTCGGAATTCACCCTGCGTGTCAGCCAGGACCGGCCCGGCTACCTGGTCGGCGCCAGCCGCGCGCTGCATGTGCGCCAGCTCGCGGGGGTGCTCGACATCCGGACCGAGCGCAACCCGGCCCGCATCAACTACCACTTCCACCGCATCCGCAACGACGTCTTCATGAAGCGGCGCTTCGAGGGGCCCCGCGCGGTGGCGCGGCTGATCCGGCGCCAGGTGAAGCTGGCGGTGCAGCTCCTCCGGGAGCAGGAATTCGCCAAGGCGCGCATTGTGCTGCGCGGCCTGGCTGCCGGCCTGTCCTTCAACCCGACGGTCGAGGCGGCGGATGCGCCCTGCACCATAGCCGGTATCCGCCACGTCGCCGACGCATTGCCGGTGCTGGATGAGAAGGCCTTCCCGAAGGACCTGCGCCCGGCGGTCTAGGCGAGGGCCCGTCCGGGCCAGAGTTGGCCCGGCTCCAGCCATGCAGGATGATCAAGGGCTCTGCCCGTCACGGCAGGCGGGGCGTGGAGATCTTACCGCCTTGGCCGGGTTGGGCGGAATTCAGACTGCATGCGCTAGCGCCGGGGGCCTAAGCTCGGTCCCTGCCGGTCATGACGTCGCCATAGGGAGCGTCCTCCGCCAGGATGGCAAGGAGGCGCGCATCGGGCAGGATGAAGCTCGTCGGCCGCCGACGCCATAGCGAAGCGGGTATAGCGGCAATCACCGCCTCAGCGTCCGCCGCTGACCGGCAGCAGCGCGCCCGTGACATAGCCGGAGGACGGGGAGAGCAGCCAGAGCACCGCCTCCGCCACCTCCTCGGCACTGCCGCCGCGGCCCATCGGCACGCCCGCGGCCATGCGGGCGACGCGGTCCGGCAGGCCGGCGGCGGCGTGGATCTCGGTATCGATCAACCCGGGATTGACGGCGTTCACCCGGATGCCCTCCGCGGCCAGTTCCTTCGCAAGGCCGAGGGTCAGCGTATCCACCGCCCCCTTGCTGGCGGCGTAGTGCACCCATTCCCCGCCGCCGCCGAGGCCGGAGGCACGGGAGGAGATGTTAACCATCGCCCCGCCCCGGCCGCCATGGCGCGTCGACATCCGCCGGATCGCCTCGCGGCTGCAGGCGACGAGGCCGAGGAGATTGATGCGCAGCACCTCCTCCCAGACCGCATCCGGCGTCTCGTCCAGCCGCCCGGCCGGGCCGGTGATGCCGGCATTGTTCACCAGCGCATCCAGCCGGCCGAAGCGCCCATCGAGCTCGGCGAAGCAGCGCGCCCGCCCCTGCGCCTCGGCGACATCCGCCTGGAGGGCGACGACGGTGGCGCCCGCCGCCCGCGCCGCCTCGGCCGTTGCCTCGGCCCGGGCCGAATCGGTACGATAGGTGAAGAGGATGTCGTGGCCTTGCGCCGCGCCCAGCCGCACCACGGCGGCGCCGATGCCGCGGCCGCCTCCGGTGACGAGCAGGACAGGGCGGCCGGAGGGGGAGGGTGCGCTCATCCCGCAAGCCTGCCGCCTGATCGCGCCCGGCTCAAGTCACTAGCCAGCCCAGGGCGAGCACGATGCCGATGAGCAGGGCGACCGCGCGCAGGACGTGCAGGATTTCGGCACGCATTCCTTCGGGCCCGGGGCTCCCGCGCGGGGTGGTCCTGGGCTCCGGCTTGGTCCGGCCAACGGCCTTGGCGGCGCTTCGCGTGGCCATGGGAATCCTCCGCGAGATCGGCGACGGGCTGAAGATGCGGGCCACATCACCGCGAGACCGCCAATCCACACGCCAAGCCCGCAAGATTCGTTACGCCACAGGATTGCGCGGACATTCGGGGATGCGGCGGGCGTCCTGGCCGGGGCGGCACGGCTCGGGCAGTCTCCCGGGGACGCATCGAGGGAGGGATCCAGCCATGTTCCGAGACGACCTCTTCGCCGGCCAGCGCGTGCTGGTCACCGGCGGCGCCACCGGCCTCGGCCGCATGATAGCCGAGCGGCTGCTCTCGCTCGGCGCTGCGGTGGAGCTCTGGGGCCGCCGTGGCCCGGTGCTCGCGGAGGCGAGGGCGGCGATGGAGGCGCAGCATCCCGGCCGCGTCGCCACCCGCACCGTCGACATCAAGGACGCCGAGGCAGTGGAGGCCGCGGTCGCCGCCGCCTGGGACGAGGGGCACGGCTACACCCACCTCATCAACAACGCCGCCGGCAATTTCGTCAGCCGGACGGAGGATGTCTCGCCGCGCGGCGTCCGCGCCGTCAGCGACATCGTCTTCCACGGCACGCTCGCGGTGACGCAGGCGGTCGGCAAGCGCTGGATCGCGGCGAGGGATGGCGGCCATGCCGTCGTCTCCATCACCACCACCTGGGGCCGCACCGGCGCGCCCTTCGTCGTGCCCTCCGCCATGTCGAAGGCGGCGATCGACGCGATGACGCGCTCCCTCGCCGTGGAATGGGGCCGCTACGGCATCCGCCTCAACGTCATCGCCCCCGGCACCATCCCGACCGAGGGGATGTATGCCCGCCTCCGCCCCGGCGACAACGACCCGACGGCGAAGGCGGCCGCCAACAACCCGCTGGGCCGCGTCGGCAATGCGGAGGATATCGGCAACCTCGCCGCCTTCCTCCTCGCCCCCTCCTGGATCAATGGCGAGTGCATCGCCCTCGATGGCGGGAGCTGGATGATGAATGGTGGCGGCTTCCGCGACCTCTTCGCCTATGGTGATGCCGAATGGGCCGCGGCGCGGGAGCGCATCGCCGCCCGCAACGCGGCCGACAAGGCCCAGAGGGGAGGCTAGAGATGACGCTTCACGCCTGGCCTGCCCAGCAGCGCGTCCGCCATGGCGAGCCCGTGGCCGAGGCCCTGCCACCCGAGCTCGCGGATTGCGGGCGCGTGGTGCTCGCCACCACCCGGTCGCTGGCCCGCAGCCGCATCGCCGAGGCGACGCGCGCCGCCATCGGGGCCAAGCTCGCCGGCGAATTCGCCACCATGCGCGCCCATTCCCCGGTGGAGGACGTCCTCGCCCTCGCCGCCCTGCTCCGCGAGACGCGGGCCGACCGCGTGGTGGCGCTCGGCGGCGGCAGCGTGATCGACGGCTCGAAGGTCGCCTGTGCCGCGGTCTGGCGCGGCCTCGCCGACCCGGCCGCGCTGCTCGGCCTCGCCACCTCTCGCGGCGCCAATGCCGAGCAATGGGACGAGCCTGGCCTCTCGCCCCGCATCACCGCCGTGCCGACCACCCTTTCGGCCGCGGAATTCGCGCCGCATGCCGGCTTCACCGACATCGCGGCCGGGCGCAAGTACCGCGCGCTGCACTCGATGCAGGTGCCGATCGCCGTGGTGCTCGACCCGGCGGCGACGATGGAGACGCCGGGCGAGCTGCTGCTCTCCTCCGGCATCCGCGCCGTCGACCATGCGGCGGAGCGGCTCTGCGCGCTGGAGCGCGCGGCCTTCTCCGACGCCGTCTCGCGCCAGGCGCTGGAGATGCTGGCCGTGGCGCTGCCCGCCATCCACCGACGGGGCGACGATCTCGAGGCCCGCGCCGCGGCGCAGCAGGCCATGTGGCTCTCCGTCATGGGCGGCTGGGCCGGCGTGCCGGTCGGGGCGAGCCATGGCATTGGCTACCTGCTCGGCGGCGGGCGGGGCGTGCCGCATGGCATCACCTCCTGCCTCGGCCTGCCGGCGGTGATGCAGTGGAACGAGCCGGCCAATGCCGCGCAGCAGCGGGTCGTCGCCGACATCCTCGGCGGCGGCACGGCGTCGGAGGCGCTGCGCCGCTTCATCCGCGGCCTCGGCCTGCCGACGACGCTCGGCGAGGTCGGCGTCGCCGAGGCGGAAATCCCGGCGCTGGCGGCGAAATGGGATGGCGGCCCGCCCATCGCCACCAACCCGCGGAAGGTCAACGGCACGGCGGATGTGGAGGCCATCCTGCGGTTGATGGTGTAGCCGCTCACGTTTGGTTGTGAGCTTCGGGCTTGCGCCGCGCCCGCGCGTGGCGCCAGCATCCTCCGCAACCGGCACCAAGCCGGAGAGGAGGACGCCATGGAATTCGGCTATTTCATGATGCCGTCTCACCCGCCGGAACGCGGGCTGAAGGAAGGGCATGACTTCGACCTGCAGGTACTGCGCTGGCTCGACGAGCTCGGCTTCTCCGAGGCCTGGGTCGGCGAGCACCACACCGCGCCCTGGGAGCCGCACCCCTCCCCCGACCTGCTCATCGCCCAGGCGCTGAAGGAGACGACGCGGCTGCGCATGGGCCCGGGCGGCTTCCTGCTGCCCTACCACCACCCGGCGGAGCTCGCCAACCGCGTCGCCATGCTCGACCACCTCTCGGAGGGGCGGCTCAATTTCGGCATCGCGGCGAGCGGCCTGCCGAGCGACTGGGCGATGTTCAATGTCGACGGCATGTCCGGCACCAACCGCGAGATGACGCGCGAGGCGCTCGACATCATCCTGAAGCTCTGGACGCAGGAGGGGCCCTTCCACCACGACGGCAAGTATTGGAAGGTCGACAAGCCCGACACGATGTTCGGCTTCCTCAAGCCGCACATCAAGCCGCTGCAGGCGCCGCACCCGCCGATCGGCGTCGCCGGGCTCTCCAAGAATTCCGACACGCTGAAGATGGCGGGCGAGCACGGCTTCCTGCCGATGAGCCTCAACCTCAACCCAGGCTATGTGACGAGCCATTGGGACAGCGTCGAGGCCGGCGCCCGCAAGTCCGGCCGCACGCCGAGCCGGCGCGACTGGCGCCTGGTGCGCGAGGTCTTCGTCGCCGATACGGATGAGGAGGCCTGGCGGCTCTCGGTCGGCTCCATGATGGGGCGGATGATGGGCGAGTATTTCCTGCCGCTGCTCTCCAATTTCGGCTTCAAGGAATACCTGAAGCACAGCCCCGAGGTGCCGGACAGCGACGTCACCGTCGAGTACTGCGCCCGCCGCAACTGGCTGGTCGGCTCGCCGAAGACGGTCGCCGAGCGGCTGGAGCAGATCTACGAGGAGGTCGGCGGCTTCGGCCAGCTCCTGGTCTTCGGCTTCGACTACCAGGATAACCCGGCCGCCTGGCGCAACTCGCTCCGCCTGCTGCAGGAGGAGGTGCTGCCGCGTGTCTCCCACCTGACGCCCGCGGCACCCACACCGGCGCTGGCGGCGGCGCAGTAGCTTGCATCGGAGCGGGCGGAGAACCACCTCCAGGGGCATGAAGCCGCTCCTGGTCGCCGCCCTGCTCCTCCCTCTCGCCGCCTGCGGCCCCGGCGGGCTTCAGGCAGGCGGCGAGTATTCCGGCCAGCCCGACACGGTGATCGGCAATACCGAGCGCAACATGGCGACCGGCGCGGTCACCAGCGAAGGTGCCGTCTATGTCCGCCGCCAGGGCTACCTGACGACGCCGGCGGACCGGCTCCGCTACTAGCCCCGGCCGATCCGCGCCAAGGCATGATCCACGGTCACGGGATCGCGGATCATGCGTCAGCCTGTTGTCCTGCCGCATGACTCCAGCCTTCGGCGGTCATGCTCTAGGCTCGCGCCTCACATCCATCATCGAGGGGAAGCAGGCGGCCATGGCGGAGCACTACGACATCCTCGTCCTCGGCGGCGGCAAGGCCGGCAAGACCCTGGCGATGGACCAAGCCAAGGCCGGCCGGCGGGTCGGCATGGTCGAGGTCGGGCTGATCGGCGGGTCCTGCATCAACATCGCCTGCATCCCCAGCAAGGCGCTCATCCGCAGCGCCGAGGTGGCGCATCTGGTGCGCCACGCGGCGGAGTTCGGCACGGAGGCCACGGACGCCGCCACCAGCATGGCCTGCGTCGCCGCGCGCACCGCCGAGGTTGTCGCCGGCATGGTGGAGTTCAACGCCAATGCCTTCCGGGCGAGCGGCCTCGAGCTGCTGCTTGGCTGGGGCCGCTTCGTCGAGCCGCGCGTCATCGAGGTGGACGGACGGGAGGGCGTCCGGCGGGTCACGGGGGAGCGGATCTATCTCGACCTCGGCACCGTGGCGGAGATGCCGCCCGTGCCCGGCCTCGCCGATGCGGCGGCGCTGACCCATGTCGAGGCGCTCGCGCTCGACGTGCTGCCCAGCCGCCTCCTCGTCCTCGGCGGCGGCTATATCGGCCTCGAGATGGGGCAGGCCTTCCGCCGGTTCGGCGCCGAGGTCACCGTCATCGAGCGCGGCGAACGGCTCGCCGGCCGCGAGGATCCGGACGTCTCGGCGGCGCTGCAGGCGCTGCTCGAGGCCGAGGGGGTCGAGCTGGCGCTCGGCGCGCGCGACATGGTGGTGGAAGGCCGCTCCGGCGAGCAGGTCGCCATCCGGCTCGGCGACGGCCGCAGCTTCGAGGGCTCGCACCTGCTGGTCGCGGCGGGGCGGCGGCCGCGGACCGAGGGGATCGGGCTCGAGATCGCCGGCGTCGAGCGCGACGCGCGCGGCTTCATCCGGGTGGACGAGCACCTGCGGACCAGCGCGCCGGGCATCTGGGCCTTCGGCGAGGCGGCAGGCACGCCGATGTTCACCCATGCCGCGCTGGACGACTATCGCGTGGCGAAGAGCGGCATCCAGGGCGGCGGCCGCAGCACCGCCGACCGGATGATCCCCTATTGCGTCTTCACCGACCCGGAGCTGGCCCGCATCGGCCTCGACGAGGCCGAGGCGCGCCGCCGCGGCATCGCCTACCGCCTCGCCACCCTGCCGATGGGTGTGGTGCCGCGGGCGCGCACCCTCTCGCAGCGCCGCGGCTTCATGAAGGCGCTGGTCGCGGCGGAGGATGACCGCATCCTCGGCTTCACCATGCTCGGCGCCGCAGCGGGCGAAGTGATGAGCGTGGTGCAGATGGCGATGCTCGGGGGGCTGCCCTACACCGCGCTGCGCGACGGCATCCTGGCGCATCCGACGCTCGCGGAGGGGCTGAACATGCTCTTCGCCAACCTCCGCGCGCCCGCGGCCTGAGCTCAGGCGAAGCGCTCCACCGCGAAGGGCGCCAGGTCGAGATTGGGCGCCGGCCCCAGCATGGCCTGCGCCAGCACCGCGCCGGTCGGCGCCGATCCCGTGAGCCCCAGATGCCCATGGCCGAAGGCGCACCACAGCCCCGGCCAGCGCCGCACCGGGCTGATCACCGGCAGGCTGTCCGGCAGGCAGGGGCGGTGGCCCATCCAGAACCCCTCGGCGCCCTCCACCCGCGCCTGGGGGAAGGCCATGCGCAGGTCGCGCAGCAGCAGCTCCGCCCGGCGCGGCGTCGGCGGATGGTCGAGCCCGCCGAATTCCACCGTGCCGGCGATGCGCAGCCCCTCCTCCATCGGCGAGATGAAGGCCTTGCGGTCCGCCGGGATCACCGGCCGCTGCAGCGAGATGCCGGCATCCGCCAGCATGACGTGGTAGCCGCGCTGGCTCTCCAGGGGCACGCGGATGCCGAGCGGCGCCAGCAGCCGCGCCGACCAGGCGCCGGCCGCCAGCACCACCGCATCCGCCGCGACCGGGCCCGCGGCGGTGGCGACGCCCGTCACCCGCCCCTCCCCCGTGGTGATCGCCTGCACCGTCTCCTGCCGGATCGCGCCGCCCAGCCGCTCGATGCCGCGCGCCACCACCTCCGCCTGGCGGCGCGGGTTGAGGCTGCTGCCCTGGTCGGGGATGAAGACGCCGAGCGCGTAGTCGCCCCGCATGTCGGGCTCCAACTCGCGGATCGCCTCGGCGCCCTCGAGGAATTCGAGACGCATCCCGTGCTGTTGGCGCAGCGCCCAGCCCGCCGCGTCCTTCGCGTAATGCGCGCGGTCCCGGTAGAGGTAGAGCTGCCCGGTCTCCCGGATGAGGTCGAGCGCGCCCTCCTCGGCGAGGATGCGCCGGTGCTGCTCCATGGCGCCGAAGAGCAGGCCGGAGAGCGCCTCGGCGATGGCGGCGACGCGGGCCGGGCGGGCGTTGGCGACGAAGCGCGCGAGCCAGGGCGCCGCCCGCAGCGCGTAGCGGGCGGGGAGGTGCAACGCCCCCTCCGGGTCGAGCAGCATCCCCGGCACCTGCCGCAGCACGCCGGGCATGGCGAGCGGCGCGACCGAGCCGGCGCTGAGCGCCCCCGCATTGCCGGAGGAGGCACCGCCGCCGGGCGGCCCGCCATCCAGCACCGTCACCGCCGCGCCGCCGCGCGCGAGGTGCCAGGCCGTGCAGAGGCCGACGATGCCGGCGCCGATGACGATGATTCGCATGGGCCGAGCCTCCGCCCTGAGCCGTCGCCGCGCAACCCGCTGCTCGCCATTCCGGGCACAGCCGAACCGGGTGAAGGGTCAGGACAGGTGGATTGCGGGCGATGCTGCGCCGAGGATTGGTGGAGTTGGCCCTGTTGCTGCCGCTCTGCCTTGCCCGGGCGGAGGAAGCGGCAGTTCCGCCTAAGGTCCTCGATTTTATACCCGTGCCGGCCTGCCCCGCCGCGCCGGCGGCGGGCGCATGCGGATGGTCGTCATTGACGAGCGCCCGCACGAGGCCGAGCGCCATCGTCTGCCGCGCGACGTGCCGCTGCGGCGCTGGCTCGCCCGCCACGGCGCCGATTGCGGCCCGGTCTGGAACCGGGTCGCGGCGCCGTCGCTCGGCCTGTGGCTGGAGCCCTAGCCCTCGCGCGTCTCGAACCGGTAGACCTTGCTGACGATGCGCCAGCCCTCGCCCGTCCGGTTGAGCACGAGGTAGTCGGTGAAGTAGCGCGGCGGCAGCTGGCAGGCGACCTTCACGAAGGCGGTCTCCGGCCCGCTGATATCCATCATCAGGATCCGGTCGTCGCGGGCGAGGCCGCGGCTCGCCGCCGAGGGGCGGTTCCGCACCATCTCGAACCAGGCCTCCCGGGGGAGGTCCTCCACGCCGCCATCCTTCGCCCAGTAAAGGTGCGAGACGGGGTGGAAGGCGGCGGCCAGCTTCTCCACGCTGCCCTCGTAGAGCCCGTCGAAGTAGGTCTGGATCACCGCCTCGATCTCGGCGACGGCGCTGGCCGCCGTGGGTTTTCCGCCTGCGTCCGGCATGGGATGCTCCTCCTCGAACGGCACGAGCCTAACCGAGGAGGAGCACTCACCGCCATGGCCCATCCGAGCCTGAAGGCCGCCTTCGAGGCGGGACGCTTCGTCGTCGCCCCCGGCATCTTCGACATGATCTCGGCGAAAGTAGCGGATGGGATGGGCTTCACCAGCCTCTATGTCACCGGCTTCGGCACGGTCGCCAGCCATCTCGGCGTCGCCGATGCGGGCATCGCCACCTATACCGACATGGTCGGGCGCGTCGGCGCCTTCGCCCGCGGCTGCCGCACGCCGGTCGTGGCCGATGCCGATACGGGCTATGGCGGCCTGCTGAACGTCCGCCACACGGTGATGGGCTACGAGGCGGCGGGCGTCACCGGCATTCAGCTCGAGGACCAGGAGATGCCGAAGAAATGCGGCCACACGCCGGGCCGCCGCGTCATCCCCGCCGAGGAGATGGTGCTGAAGATCAAGGTCGCGGCCGAGGCGCGGCGGGACCCGAACATGCTCATCGTGGCGCGGACGGATGCGCGGACGACGCTCGGCCTCGAGGAGGCGATCCGGCGCGGGCAGGCCTATGCCGAGGCCGGGGCCGACGTGATCTTCATCGAGAGCCCGGAGAGCGAGGCGGAGATGCAGGCGATCGGGAAGGCGATCAGGAAGCCGCTGCTCGCCAACATGGTCGAGGGCGGGCGGACGCCGATCCTCCCAGCGAAGCGCCTCGCCGAGATCGGCTATGCCATGGCGATCTATCCGGCGGTCGGCTTCCTCGCGGTCGCGGCGGCGCTGGAGCGGGTCTATGGCCACCTCAAGGAGCAGGGCGACAGCCATGCGCTGCCTGGCTCCGAAAGCTACGGCTTCGGCCGCATCTGCGAGCTGATGGGCTTCCCCGAGGTGTGGGAGTTCGACAAGAAGTGGGCGCAGCCGGAGGGGAAGTGATGTTCGAGCATGTGAAAGCCCTCGTCTTCGACGTCTTCGGCACCGTCGTCGACTGGCGCGAGGGCATCGCGCGGGAGGCGGGG
Source organism: Belnapia sp. (assembly GCF_059504005.1). Taxonomy (NCBI): domain Bacteria; kingdom Pseudomonadati; phylum Pseudomonadota; class Alphaproteobacteria; order Acetobacterales; family Roseomonadaceae; genus Belnapia; species Belnapia sp. The sequence goes on from NZ_JCACHU010000025.1 coordinate 30,179, forward strand.
CCCTTCCTCGCGCGGATCGGGCGGGGCGACATCGACCCGCACGCCTTCGCCGATGCCTGGCGGGCGCGCTACCAGCCGGCGATGGAGGAGATCCGCAGCGGCAGGCGGGGCTTCACCCGGCTCGACGTGCTGCACCGGGAGAACCTGGAGCAGGTGCTGGAGGCGCATGGCATCGCGCCGGCCGAGATCGGCGAGGCGGCGCTCGACGCGCTGAACCATGCCTGGCACCGGCTCGACCCCTGGCCGGAGGCGGTGGCGGGGCTCACCCGGTTGAAGCGGCGCTTCATCATCGCGCCGCTCTCCAACGGCAACATCGCGCTGATGACCAACATGGCGAAGCGCGCCGGCATCCCCTGGGACGCCATCCTCGGCGCCGAGGTGGCGCAGGCCTACAAGCCGGACCCGCTGGCCTATCTGCGGACGGCCGAGGTGCTCGGCATCCGGCCGGCAGAGCTCTGCCTGGTCGCGGCGCATAATGGCGACCTGCGTGCGGCGCGGGCGGCGGGGCTCGCCACCGCCTTCGTGCCGCGGCCGACGGAGCATGGACCGGGGCAGACGGGCGACCTGGCGCCTGGCGAGGCCTGGGACGTGGTCGCGCGGGACTTCCAGGACCTGGCGCACCGGCTGGGCGTCTGAGCAGGATCCGCAGGGCGCGGACAAAATCCCCTCCGGCGCGTCCGGGCAGGCCTTGGACGGGCGCGGAGGGATGGGCGCAGCTCCGGGGTTTATAGGACTGTCATCCTATTCGTTCCGAATCCGGAAGGTAAGGCGGAAGTTCCCCGGTATCCGCCAGCGCCCTTCCGCCTGAACCCGTCAGCGCGTGCCGGCGCGGCCGGGCTGGTTGCCGCTGCCGACGCCGCCGGCGCCGCCGGGCTGCACGGGCGTTGGCACCCCACCGCCGGTCGACATGCTGTTCACCGAGCCGGTGGGCGAGGCAGCGGTGGGAGCCAGGGGCTCGCCGGCCGGCCGGCCACCGGAATTCGAGCAGGCTCCGAGTGCTGCGGCCAACGCCGCGATCCCCAACAACTTGACGATCATGAACCCCTCCTTGCTGTCGGACGACGCTGACGTAACCGAGACGGCGCAGGAAAGTTCCGCCCGCCTATCCCGCGGTCCGCACCTGCGGCACCATCGCCCGCATCCCCGCCGGGAAGAGCGGGCCGCCATAGCCGGCCTCGACCGGGATGCGGAGCATCTTCCGGCCCTCGGCATCCACCTCCAGCACCGGCTGGACCGTGACGACGGGGCGGCCGGCGGCACGCGACAGCGCATCGCCCAGGCTCTGTGCCTCGGCCAGGCGGAGGAGGTTTAGCCGGGTCGGGAAGAGCAGGGTGCGCTGGCCAGCCTCCGCCTCGGCCAGGGCCTGGGACGGGGAGATCCAGACGCTGTCCACCCCCTCATGCCCGTCATGCGTCGCCTCGTGGCCGCCAGGGGCGGGAGCGAGGAAGAAATGGGTGTCGAAGCGCTTGGAGAGGTCGGCGGGCGTGACCCAATGGGCGAAGGGGACCAGCACGTCGATGTCCGGACGCAGACCCTCGGCCTGGAGCAAGGCAGCGAAGCCGCTTCTCCCGGCATTCAGCGCCTCGCGGTGCGCGAGGGCGATGGCGGCGCCCTGGGCGGGGTCCAGCGCCGCGCCAGATTCGGTGCGGGCGAGGAGCAGGCCACTCTCCTCGAAGGCCTCGCGGATGGCGGCGACGCGGAAGGCGGCGAGCGGGTCCGTGCTGCCGAGGCCGGCGGCAATTTCCGCATCGGCCGCATCGACGCTGCCGCCGGGGAAGACCAGGGCGCCGGCGGCGAATTCGATCTCGCGGTGGCGGACGACCATGAAGGTCTCGGGGCCGGAGGGGCCGTCGCGCAGCAGCAGGACGGTGGCGGCGGGGCGCGCGGGGACGGGTTCGGGCAAGCGGGCTACTCCGTGCGGATGCCGGCGGCCTGGATGAGCGGGGCCCAGCGGGCATGCTCGGCCTGGAGGAAGGCGGCGAAGTCGGCGGGGCTGCCGCCGACGATCTGCGAGGCCTGGGTCTGCTCGATCACCCGGGCGACCTCGGGCTGGCGAAGGGCGGCGTTGAAGATGCCGTTGGCGGCCTCGACGAGCGGCTCGGGCAGGCCGGCCGGCGCCATGATGCCGTGCCAGCCCTGCGCCTCGAAGCCGGCGAGCGCGGGGCCGCCGGCCTCGGCGATGGTCGGGACATCGGGCAGGAAGGGGTGGCGCTGCCGCCCGGCCACGGCGAGCGGCCGCAGCTTGCCCTCGCGGATGAAGGGCAGGCTCGTCGAGACGGTGATGATGCTGCTGCTGGTCTCGCTGGCGAGCAGGCTGCGGGCGACCTCGGCGCCGCTGCGATAGGGAACGGGCGTCATGGCGATGCCGGTGCGGCGCAGCAGCAGCTCCTGCGCCAGGTGGCCGACATACCCGATGCCGGGATGGGCATAGACCATGTCGCCGCGGCGGCGGGCGAGGTCGAGGAAGGATGGGAGGTCGGCCGCGGGCAGGCTGGCGGGGACCAGCAGGACGAGCGGCAGGTTGATCAGGTGGCAGATCGGGGTGAAGGCGCGCATCGGGTCGTAGCCGAGGCTCGGCTGCAGCTCCCGCCCGATGGCGTTGGGGGCGAGGTCGGCCATCATCAGCGTGCTGCCGTCGGGGCGGGCCTGGGCGACGACGGCGCCGGCGATGGTGCCGCCGGCGCCGGCGCGGTTCTCCACCACCAGGGTCTGGCCGTTGGCAAGCCCCGGGAAGGCATTGGCGACGGTGCGGGAGAGGGTGTCGATCGCGCCGCCGGCGCCGAAGGGGACGATGAGGCGCACCGGACGGTCCGGCCAGGGCGTGGCCGGCTGCGCGCGGGCGAGCATGGGCAGGGCGAGGCCGCCCAGGAGCGTGCGTCGGTGCAGCGCATGGGGCGCTTGCGGCATGGGCGTGACCTCCCCGATCATGGCGCCGGGCAGGGTGCCGCCGGGGCGCAGCGGACGCAACCGCTGGCGGAATCGGGACGATGGAATATGATTCAGCTCCGGTTTGAGAGGAGAAGACGACCCGCATGACTTGGTCCATCGTCGCGCATGATCCGGCGACCGGCGCCTTCGCCGTGGCCGTGACGACCTGCGCCTTCGCGGTCGGGGCGAGCTGCCCCTTCGTGCGCTCGGGCGTGGGCGCCGTCTCCACCCAATCGATGACCAACCGCTATCTCGGGCCGGCGGTGCTGGACGGGATGGCACGCGGCCTGTCGCCGACCGCGGCGATTGAAAGCGCCCTGGCCGGGGATGAGGGGCGCGGCATCCGGCAGATCCATGCCGTCGACCGGCATGGGCGGAGCGCGGCCTGGACCGGGCAGAATTGCGTCGAGTGGTGCGGCGACCGGCCGGGGCAGGGCTTCTCCGTGGCCGGCAACATGCTGGCCGGCGAGGCGGTGCTGGCGGATACGGTGGCGGCCTTCGTCACCCGCGACGACCTGCCGCTGCCGGAGCGGCTGGTGGCGGCGCTCGAGGCCGGGGATGCGGTGGGGGGCGACAGGCGCGGGCGGCAATCGGCGGCGCTGCTGCTGACGACGACGGAGGACTTCCCCGACATCAACCTCCGGGTCGACGACCATTCGGAGCCGCTGGGCGAGCTCGGGCGCCTGCTCGGCATCTGGCGGCGGGAGCGGGAGCCGGGGCTCCGCGACCAGCCGCGCAAGGCGAACCCGTCGGGCTGGATCGACCTGGATGCGATCGAGGCCAACTGGCGGCGGAAGGGCTCGACCCTGCGGTTCCGGCGCTAGGGCATGGTCCGCGACCACTGGATTGCGGATCCAGCTCCAGCCTGTTGCTTCGTCGCATGATTCACGCCTCCGGCGATCATGCCCTGGGCCAGCGGGGCATGCCGGGGCAGCAGGTCTACTTCGTCACCCACCCCGATGTGCTGATCGACCCGGCGGTGCCGGTGCCGGACTGGCCACTCTCGCCCCGGGGGCGGGAGCGCATGTTCCGGGCGCTCGCCCTGCCCTGGGTCGCCGGCCTGGGCGCTGTCTGGTGCAGCGCGGAACGCAAGGCGCGGGACGCGGCGGCGATCCTGGCCGGGCATCGCGGGCTTCCGGTCGAGGTGCTGGCGGAGCTCGGCGAGAATGACCGCTCGGCCACCGGCTACCTGCCGCGGCCGGAGTTCGAGGCGGTGGCCGACCGGTTCTTCGCCCATCCCGAGGAAAGCATCCGCGGCTGGGAACGGGCGGCGAATGCGCAGAACCGGATCATCGGCGCGGTCGAGCGGGTGGTGACGGCCTCGGCGGGCTGCGGCGGCGACATCGCCATCCTGGCGCATGGCGGGGTCGGGGCGCTGCTGCTGGCCCGGCTGCGCGGCGAGCCGATCAGCCGGCGGCACGACCAGCCGCCCGGCCAGGGCGGCCATTACTTCGTCTTCGCGGCCGCGACGGGGCGGCTGCGGCAGGGCTGGATCGCCATCGACCCTCCAACCCCTGCCCCGGGCTAGCCGCCGAGCGCGGCCTTCACCAGCGGGCCGGCCTTGGCCATGTCGAGGCTGGCGGCATGCTTCGCCCGCAGCACGGCCATCACCTTGCCCATCTCCTTGACGGAGGTGGCGCCCGCCTCGACGATGGCGGCCTGCACGGCGGCCTGCATCGCCGCCTCGTCCATCTGCTGGGGGAGGAAGCCCTCGATGACGGCGATTTCCGCCTCCTCCTTCTCGGCGAGCTCGGGGCGGTTGCCCTGGCGGTAGAGCTCCACGCTCTCGCGCCGGCTCTTCGCCATGCCGCGGAGCATGGCGGTGATCTGATCGTCCGGGACCTTGTCGACGCCTGAAGGGCGGGCGGCGATGTCGACGTCCTTCAGCTTCGCCAGGATCATGCGGAGGGTGGAGGTGCGGGCCGTGTCCTTGGCGAGCATCGAGGCCTTGAGGGACTCGGTGAAGCGGCTGCGCAGATCCTCGGCCATGGAAATGTCTCCGACTCTAGGGGATGGGGGCTGTAGCATGGGGCAGGAGGGAGATGGGAATGGGAAGTTTTTTCCCAAAGCTCGCCTCCGGCTTGAAATGGGAAGTCCCTTCCCGCATGTTCCGGCCATGCGGACCGTCGAAGAGATCATCGCCCAACTTGGCGGCCCGGAGGCCGCCGCGGCGCGTTGCGGCATCGGCACCGAGGCGGTGCGGAAGTGGCGGCAGGCGCGGGCCATCCCTGCCCGCCATTGGCCGGCCATCCTCGCCGCCACCGGCCTCGCCCTCGCCGACATGCCGGGCACCCCTGAACCCCGTGCGGAGACAGCCATGACCGAGACCGTTCCCGAAGGCGCGACTGCCTGCCTGGTGCTGGCCGACGGCAGCGTCCTCTGGGGTCGAGGCTTCGGGGCGACCACGGCGCCGGGGGCGGCGCCGGTGGCCGAGGTCTGCTTCAACACCGGCATGACGGGGTATCAGGAGACGCTGACCGACCCTTCCTATGCTGGGCAGATCATCACCTTCACCTTCCCGCATATCGGCAATGTCGGCGCCAACCCCGAGGATATCGAGGCGGTGACGCCGGCGGCGCGCGGCCTCGTCGTCAAGCAGGACCTGACGGAGCCGGCCAATTACCGCGCGACGCGGCATCTAGACGACTGGCTGAAATCCTTCGGCATCCCGGGCATCGCAGGGGTGGATACGCGGGCGCTGACCATCCGCATCCGCGACGGCGGCGCGCCGAACGGGGTGCTGTGCTTCCCGGCCGATGGGCGCTTCGACCTCACAGCGCTCAGGGCGCAGGCCACTGCCTGGCCGGGGCTCGAGGGGATGGACCTCGCCCGCGAGGTTTCCTGCCGGCAGTCCTACCAGTGGGACGAGACCACCTGGGCCTGGCCCGAGGGCTTCGGCCGGCAGACGGCGGCGAAGCACAAGGTCGTCGCCGTGGATTACGGGGCGAAGCGGAACATCCTGCGCTGCCTTGCCTCGGCCGGGCTCGACGTGACGGTGGTGCCGGCGACGGCGACGGCGGAGGAGATCCTGCGGCACGGGCCGGACGGCGTCTTCCTCTCCAACGGCCCTGGCGACCCGGCGGCGACCGCCGAATACGCCGTGCCGGCGATCCAGGGCGTGCTGGAGAAGCGGGTGCCCATCTTCGGCATCTGCCTCGGGCACCAGCTGCTCGGCCTGGCGCTGGGGGGCAGGACCTACAAGCTCGACCGCGGCCATCGCGGCGCCAACCAGCCGGTGAAGGACCTGGCCACCGGGCGGGTCGAGATCACCAGCCAGAACCATGGCTTCGCGGTGGACGACAAGAGCCTGCCCGAGGCGGTGAAGGTCACGCACATCTCGCTCTTCGACAACTCGAACGAGGGGCTGATGGCGACCGATCGCCCGGCCTTCTCGGTGCAGTATCATCCGGAAGCCTCGCCGGGGCCGACGGACAGCCACCACCTGTTCCATCGCTTCGTCGAGCTGATCGAGAAGCACAAGGGAGGGGCATGATGTTCGACCTCAAGGGCCGCACCGGACTGGTGACCGGCGGGAATGGCGGGATCGGCCTCGGCTTCGCGCGGGGGCTGGCGAAGGCCGGCGCCCAGGTGATGGTCGCCGGGCGCAATGCCGAGAAGAACGCGGCGGCGGTTGCCGAGCTCAAGGCGCTCGGCGCTGAGGCGGATGCGGTCATCGTCGACGTGACCGACGGCGCCAGCATCGAGGCGATGGTGGTGGCGACCGCCGAGCGCTTCGGCGGCATCGACATCCTGGTCAACAATGCCGGGACCAATATCCGCAACCGGCCGGAAGTCTATGCCGAGGCCGACTGGCACACGGTGATCGACACCAACCTGACCAGCGCCTACCTCGCCTCCAAGGCGGCCTATCCGCATCTCAAGGCGAGCGGGCATGGGCGGGTGATCAACAACGGGTCGATGCTGTCGATCTTCGGCCTGCCCTTCCACATCGCCTATGCGGCGTCGAAGGGCGGCGTGGTGCAGTTCACCAAGTCGCTCGCCGTCGCCTGGGCGGCGGATGGGATCACGGTGAATGCCGTGCTGCCCGGGTGGATCGACACCGACCTGACGCGCAAGGCTAGGTGCGACATGCCGGGGCTGAACGACAACGTGCTCGCGCGGACGCCGAAGGGGCGCTGGGGCACGATGGAGGATTTCGAGGGGCTGGCGGCCTTCCTCGGCAGCGATGCGAGCGGCTTCATCACCGGCGTGGCGATCCCGGTCGATGGCGGGTTCTCGGTGCAGGGCTGAGCCTTGCCCTCCGCCGACACCCTCCTCGTCTTCGCCGCGCTCTCCCTCGGCCTCGCGGTGACGCCGGGGCCGAACATGCTCTACCTCGTCTCGCGCTCGCTGGCGCAGGGGACGGGGGCGGGGATGGTCTCGCTGGCCGGGTGCCAGGCGGGGTCACTCGCCATCATGCTCTGCGCGGCGGCAGGGATCACGGCGGCGCTGCTCGCCATCCCCTATGCCTGGGACGTGCTGCGGCTTGGCGGCGCGGCCTATCTGCTCTGGCTCGCCTGGCAGAGCGTCAGGCCGGGCGGGCAGCCGGTCTTCGCGCCGAAGGCGATGCCGCGGGAGCCGGCGACGAGGCTCTTCTCCGTCGGCTTCGCCACGGCGGCGCTCAACCCGAAGGTGGCGCTCTTCTACATGGCGGTGCTGCCGCCCTTCATCGACCCGGGCCGGGGGGATGCCTTCGCCCAGGCGGCGGTGCTCGGGGTGGTGCAGGTGCTGATCTGCGCGGGCTGCGATGCGCTGCTGGTCTCGGGCGCCGCGGGCGTCGCGCGCTTCCTCGGCACGCGGCCGGGCTGGATGGCGGTGCAGCGCTGGGTGCTCGGCGCGGCGCTCGGGCTGCTCGCCGTCAAACTGGTGAGCGAGGGTCATAAGGCATGACACTCTTCCTCATCGCACTCGCCGCCCTGTCCTGGACGGGGCTGAGCCTCGCCGTGCTGGCGATGGTGCTGCGGCGCATCGGCACGGCGCGGCAGGCGGCCTGGCGGGCCTTCGGCATCGGCCTCGTCGTCAACAGCATCTCCGCCTGGTACGCCTCGCCCGGCGAGCCGATCGCGGCCGTCATCCTCATCATCCTCTGCCACCTGCTGCTGCTGCCGGCGCTGCTGATCGCGGCGCGGCGGGAGGAGATGCGGTGACGCGGCGCCTCCTTCTCCTGCTCGGCCTCGCCGGCTGCGCGGTGAACCCGACGCCCGAGCAGATCCGCGCGCAATGCGAGGCGGAGCGCACGCGGCGCGGCATCCGGCGGTTGCTGCCGCCCGAGACGCGCGACCGCCCCGAATGCCTGCCGCCCACCGCGGCCCCGAACTGACGGATACCCGACCCATGCCGAAGCGCACCGACATTCAGTCCATCCTCATCCTCGGCGCCGGGCCGATCGTCATCGGCCAGGCGGCGGAGTTCGACTATTCCGGCGCGCAGGCCTGCAAGGCGCTCAAGGCGGAGGGCTATCGCGTCATCCTGGTGAACTCCAACCCGGCGACGATCATGACCGACCCGGGGCTGGCGGACGCCACCTATATCGAGCCGATCACGGTCGAGATGGTCGAGAAGATCATCGCCAAGGAGCGGCCGGATGCGCTGCTGCCGACCATGGGAGGGCAGACGGCGCTCAACACCGCCCTCAAGCTCGCCGAGGCCGGCGTCCTCGAGAAGCATGGCTGCGAGCTGATCGGTGCCAAGGCAGAGGTCATCGACAAGGCGGAGGACCGGCTGAAATTCCGTGACGCGATGACCAAGATCGGCATCGAGAGCCCGCGCTCGGCGATAGCCCATACGATGGAGGAGGCGCGGGCGGCGCTCGACCTCGTCAAGCTGCCCTGCGTCATCCGCCCCTCCTTCACCCTGGGCGGCACGGGCGGCGGCATCGCCTACAACCGCGAGGAGTTCGAGCAGATCGTGGCCGCCGGCCTGGATGCCTCGATGACCAACGAGGTGCTGGTCGAGGAGAGCGTCCTCGGCTGGAAGGAGTTCGAGATGGAGGTGGTTCGCGACAAGGCGGACAACTGCATCATCATCTGCTCCATCGAGAACCTCGACGCGATGGGCGTGCATACTGGCGATTCCGTGACCATCGCCCCGGCGCTGACGCTCACCGACAAGGAATACCAGCGGATGCGCGATGCGAGCATCGCCTGCCTCCGCGAGATCGGCGTCGATACCGGCGGGTCGAACGTGCAGTTCGGCATCAACCCGGCCGACGGGCGCATGGTGGTGATCGAGATGAACCCGCGCGTCAGCCGCTCCTCGGCGCTGGCCTCGAAAGCGACGGGCTTCCCGATCGCCAAGGTCGCGGCCAAGCTCGCCGTCGGCTACACGCTGGACGAGCTGAAGAACGACATCACCATGGTGACGCCGGCCTCCTTCGAGCCGACGATCGACTATGTCGTGGTGAAGATCCCGCGCTTCACCTTCGAGAAATTCCCCGGCACGCCGGCGACGCTTACCACCAGCATGAAGTCGGTCGGCGAGGCGATGGCGATCGGGCGGAGCTTCACCGAAGCCCTGCAGAAGGGGCTGCGCAGCCTCGAGACGGGCCTGTCCGGCCTCGATGAGATCGCCGCCCCCGGCGACGGCAGCGCGGAGGCCTTTCATGCGGCGCTGGCGACGCCGAGGCCAGACCGCATCGTCATAGCGGCGCAGGCGATGCGGGCCGGCGTCTCGCTGGCCGAGATCGCCGAGGCCAGTAAATTCGATCCCTGGTTCCTGCGCGAGGTGGAGAAGGTCGTCGCCGCCGAGCGGCGGGTGAAAGCCGAGGGACTGCCGAGGACGGCGACCGGGTTGCGCGCGCTGAAGGCGCTCGGCTTCTCCGACAAGCAGCTCGGCCGGCTCACCGGACAGGGCGAGGCGGCGGTGGAGGCGCATCGGCTGAAGCTCGGCGTCACGCCCGTCTTCAAGCGGATCGACACCTGCGCGGCGGAATTCGCCTCTGACACTCCTTATATGTACTCGACCTATGAGGGCGGGTTTGGGGTACCGGACTGCGAGAGCCGGCCGACGGACCGCCAGAAGGTCGTCATCCTCGGCGGCGGGCCGAACCGGATCGGCCAGGGCATCGAGTTCGACTATTGCTGCGTCCATGCCTGCTATGCGCTGAAGGAAGCGGGCTTCGAGACCATCATGGTCAACTGCAACCCGGAGACGGTCTCGACCGACTACGACACCTCCGACCGGCTCTATTTCGAGCCGCTGACCGGCGAGGACGTGATCTCCCTCATCCGCAAGGAGCAGGAGCGGGGCACGCTGCTCGGCTGCATCGTGCAGTATGGCGGGCAGACGCCGCTGAAGCTGAGCCAGGCGCTGCACAAGGCGGGCATCCCGATTCTCGGCACCTCGGCGGAGGCGATCGACATCGCCGAGGACCGGGAGCGCTTCCAGCACCTGCTGAAGGGCCTCGGCCTGCGCCAACCGCAGAACGGCACGGCGCGGACGCTCGACGAGGCGGCGCGCCAGGCGGAGCGGATCGGCTATCCCGTCGTCGTCCGGCCGAGCTACGTGCTCGGCGGACGGGCGATGGAGATCGCCTGGAACCGCGAGCAGCTCATGCGCTTCGGCCAGGAGGCGGTGAAGGTCTCGGGGGAGAACCCGATCCTCATCGACCAGTATCTCGCCGACGCGATCGAGGTCGATGTGGACTGCATCGCCGACGAGGATGGCGCGGTCTATGTCGCCGGCGTCATGGAGCATATCGAGGAGGCGGGCATCCATTCGGGCGACAGCGCCTGCTCGCTGCCGCCCTATTCGCTCCCCCCCGCCATCGTCACCGAGCTCAAGGCCGAGACCGAGGCGATGGCCAAGGCCCTCAAGGTCAAGGGGCTGATGAACGTCCAGTATGCGGTGAAGGACGGGGAGATCTTCGTCCTCGAGGTCAACCCCCGCGCCTCGCGCACCGTACCCTTCGTCGCCAAGGCGACGGGCGTGCCGGTCGCCAAGATCGGCGCTCTCGTCATGGCCGGGCGGCGGCTCGGCGAGTTCGACCTGGATGACAGCGCCGTCAACCGGCATGTGGCGGTGAAGGAGGCGGTCTTCCCCTTCAACCGCTTCCCGCAGGTGGACGTGATCCTCGGGCCGGAGATGAAGTCGACCGGCGAGGTGATGGGGCTCGATGCCAGCTTCGAGCGAGCCTTCGCCAAGGCGCAGCTCGGCGCCGGCGTGAAGCTGCCGCTGGCCGGCACCGCCTTCATCTCGGTGAAGGAGAGCGACAAGCCGGCCGCGGTGGTCCTCGCCCGGCGGCTGATCGACATGGGCTTCGTCGTGGTGGCGACGCGGGGCACGGCGGCCCGCATCCGGGATGCCGGCCTGGCCTGCGAGATCATCAACAAGGTGCTGGAGGGGCGGCCGCATTGCGTGGATGCGATCAAGTCCGGCGACATCCAGCTCGTCATCAACACGACGGGCGGCGGGCAGTCGGTGGCGGACAGCTTCGACATCCGCCGCTCGGCGCTGACCCAGGGCGTGCCGCACTACACGACCGCGGCAGGGGCCCGGGCGGCGGTGCATGCCATCGCGGCGCTCCGGGCCGGAACCCTTGATGTGGCTCCCTTGCAGGCCTACTTTCACCGCTCGTTCTGATCCCGGGCCCGGGTTCCGGCGGACCTCGCGGGGTTTACCTCGCGGGGCGGAACCCCAGGCCCGGTTTCCGTGTTCCCACTCGCCAACCCGTGCCGCAACCGCAAGGGTGGCGCGTCGGGGATGGCTTTTTTTGGTCGCGTTTGCGGTGGCGGACCGCGCACACTCCGCTTCGATACGCTCAAGGGAAGGGCTAGCCGTGCAGAAGTTCCCCATGACCGCGGAAGGTCTGGCGAAGCTGGAAGAAGAGCTGAAGGTCCTCCGGTCCGAGGAGCGGCCGGCGGTGATCCGCGCGATCGCCGAGGCCCGGGCGCATGGCGACCTTTCCGAGAATGCCGAGTACCATGCGGCGCGCGAGCGGCAGTCCTTCATCGAGGGCCGGATCGCCGAGCTCGAGACCATCATTCCCGCGGCCGAGGTGATCGACGTCTCCAAGCTCTCCGGCGACCAGGTGAAGTTCGGCGCCCGCGTCACCGTCGTCGACGAGGAGACGGAGGAGCAGAAGACCTACCGCATCGTCGGCGCCTATGAGGCGGACATGAAGGTGAACTCCATCTCCATCTCCTCCCCCCTTGCCAAGGCGCTGATCGGCAAGAAGGTCGGCGACAGCGTCGAGGTGCCGGCGCCGGGTGGCGCCCGCGCCTATGAGATCACCGCCGTCGCTTTCCGCTGACGCCAAAGGTGCTCGACCAGCAGGTCGGCCTGGCCGAGGTCCGGGCCGCGGCGGCGCGCATCAGTGGCGCCGTGCTGCGGACGCCGACCGTCGAGGTCGATGCGGTCTCCCGCGCCGCAGGGGCTCGGGTCTTCCTCAAGCTCGACAACCTGCAGGCGACGGGCGCCTTCAAGGAGCGTGGCGCGGCCAACCGCATCGCGCTGCTGACGGCGCGCGAGCGGGCGGCGGGCGTCATCGCCATGTCGGCGGGCAACCATGCGCAGGCGGTGGCGCGGCATGCCGCCCTTGCCGGGATCGCGGCGACCATCGTGATGCCGCGCTTCACCCCCTCGACCAAGGTGGTGCGGACCGAGGGCTGGGGCGCCCGCGTCGTCCTGCATGGCGAGACGCTGGCCGAGGCCGCGGCGCATGCGCATGCCATGGCGCTCAATGAGGGGCTGACCTTCATCCACCCCTATGACGATCCGGGCGTGATCGCGGGCCAGGGGACCCTGGCGCTCGAGCTGCTGGAGGATGCGCCGGGGCTGGAGGCGGTGGTCTTCCCCGTCGGCGGCGGCGGGATGCTGGCCGGCTGCGCCGGGGCGATCCGCGAGCTGCGGCCGGAGGTGCAGGTCTTCGGCGTCGAGGTCGAGGGCTACCCGGCCATGGCGCAGCGCCTGGCCGGGCGGCCGGTCGCGGTCGGCGGGCCGACCATCGCCGAGGGCATCGCCGTGCGCGATGTGGGGGAGCTGCCCTATGCGCAGCTCAAGCGGCTCGGCGTCGAGGTGCTGGTGGTGCCGGAGCGGGCCGTCGAGCAGGCGATCGCGCTGCTCGCCGAAGGGGCGAAGCAGGTGGCCGAAGGGGCCGGTGCGGCAGGGGTGGCGGCGATGCTCGCCCATCCGGCGCGCTTCGCGGGCCGCAGCGTCGGAACCGTCATCTGCGGCGGGAATATCGATGCCCGCATCCTCGCCAACGTGCTGCTGCGCAACCTGCTGCGGGATGGGCGGATCCTCAGGCTGCATCTCGACATTCCGGACCGGCCGGGCGTGCTGGCCGACATCGCCATGCGGGTGGCGGCAGCGGGGGGCAATGTGATCGAGGTGAGCCATCAGCGGCTTTTCGCCGCGCCCTCGGTGCAGAGCGCCGAGCTGGAGCTGATGGTCGAGGTCCGGGACACGGTGCAGGGCGATGCGATCATCGCGGCGTTGGAGGCCGCGGCTTACGCGGTGCGGCGCGGGTGAAGCCGCTCATCCTAGCATTCTCGGACCATCGACTTCACAATATTGTGGTTGAACCGAATGTCTATGTTATAGACAAGGGTCTACACCAATTGCCCGAAGGATAGCCTGCACGTGGACATGCTGCCGGAGCTGGTGACGTTTGCGATCGAGCAGCCCAGGCGGTTCCGAAGCCTCAGCTTCAGCGGCTGCACGGCGGAATTCACCATGGCCGGCCTCGCCGACCGGTTCGACAACAAGCATATTTGGCGCGTCTCCCTGCCGGCGCTGATGTCCCGCCCGCATCCCGCGACGATCACCCTGCCCGAGCATCCGCGGGCGGCGCACTTCCTCGCGCGGGAGCTGCGGAAGGAGGTGCGGGCGGTGCTGCGGGAGGGGGATTGGGACCTCGTCGTCTTCGATTTCGTCGGCGACAACCTGGTCGACTTCCTGTGCTTCGACGGCTGCGTCATCCCCGATATCCGCAACGGCATCTTCGATCCGGCCTGGATGGGGATCGACTTCTCCTGCCATCCGCCGTTGGCGGGGGCAGAGGTGCTGCCGGGCCACAGCGACGCCTACTGGGCGCTGTGGCGAGAGAGCTTCGCGGCATTCCATGGGGAAATCCTGGCGCCGAAGATCGCGGACGGGACCAAGGTGGTGGTCCTCACCCGCCCGATCTGCCGCCGCTTCCTGGCGGAGGGGGCGGAGCAGCGCTTCGAGCTGCCGCCGGCGCTGCAGGCGGCGTAGGCGCGGCTGCCGGGCCTCTATGATTGGATGGCTGGGTTTCCCGGGCTGCATTTCATCCCCTTCGATCCGGAGCTGATGATCTCGGGCGCCGACGTGCCCTATGGCGGGCCGGCGCCCCTTCATCCGGTGAAGGAGGCCTTCGCCCCGGTTCGGGCGGCGGTGCTGCGGCTGATGGGCGAGGGCGAGGCGACGGCACGGGCCCAGGAGACGCAGGCCCTGGCCGGGCTGCTGCGCGACGGCGCGGCAAAGGCGCATGAGCGGGACCGCGCTATCGCCCTTGCGCAGCAGGCCGAAGCGGAGCGGGATGCAGCGCAGGAGGCGGCCAGCTGAATGGAAGCCGAGCGGAACGCCGCATGCGAGGCAGCCGGCCAGATGAAGGCAGCGCTTGCGGCGGCGCTCGCCCGGACCGAGGCGCTGGAAGAGGAGCTGCACCGGGCCCGGGCCGCTTGCGCGGCGGAGGCGGCGGAGGCCGCGCTGATGCAGCGGATGCTCGGCCAGGGGAGGGGCTGGAGGGCGCGGCTTCTGCGCCGGAGCGGGCTGGTGGAGCTGGCGCGGCATGCGGCCCGGCGCCGGCGCTGGGCCCAGGCGGAGCGGTTCTACCGGCTGGTGCTGCGCGCCTGACCCGGCCGGGCGGCGCTCTGGGTGCAGCTCGGCCACATGCTGAAGGAGCAGGGCGCCGCGGCCGCCGCCGCCGGGGCCTATCGCCGGGCGGAGCGGCTGGCCCCCGGCGCCTGTGATGCGGCGCGCCACCTCGCGGCGCTCGGCACCGTCAGGACGTGACAGGGACGCCGGCCTCGTCCTTCGAGGTGCGGATGGTCTGCAGGGTCTGCACGCGGGCCACCATCTCGGCGGCGGTGAGGCGGGCGGTCAGCGCATTCTCATGCGCCGTGTCGCGCGCCACCAGGCGAAGCAGGAAGTCGCCACCGCCGCGGATCATGTGGCACTCGCGCACCTCGGGCCAGTCGCGCACCATCCGCTCGAAGGATTGCAGCACCGCCTCCTTCTGGCTCTCGAGGCCGACGAGGGCGAAGAAGGTGATCTCGTAGCCGAGGGCCACGGGGTCCAGGTCGGCATGGTAGCCGCGGATGATCCCCTCCTCCTCCAGCCGGCGCACGCGGCGGAGGCAGGGCGGGGCGGAAAGGCCGACGCGGCGGGCCAACTCGACATTGGTCATCCGTCCGTCCGCCTGCAACTCGGCCAGGATCTGGCGGTCCACCTCGTCGAGGGATGGGTCGGTCTCGATGGTCATGCTCTCTGTTCATTGCCGGTCGCGGGCGTCGGGCGCAATATCATTGCAGAGGGCCAGGGCCGCAAGAACATCGGCTACGATTGACCCGGCTTTCGCTTGTTCCGCAGGACGGCCGCGCAAATATGCTCGGCAACCCTTCTGACCGCATGCCGGGAGCCCGACCGTGTCCAACATCCACCGCACGCGCCTGCTGATCCTGGGCGCCGGCCCGGCCGGCTACACTGCCGCGATCTATGCAGCGCGGGCAGGGCTGAAGCCCCTGGTCGTCGCCGGCCTCCAGCCGGGCGGGCAGCTCACCATCACCACCGATGTGGAGAACTATCCCGGTTTTGCCGAGCCGATCCAGGGTCCCTGGCTGATGGACCAGTTCAAGGCCCAGGCGGAGCATGTCGGCGCCGCCATCCTCCAGGACGTGGTGACGCGCATCGACCTCAAGGCGCGGCCGATCCGGGCCGAGGGCGATTCGGGCGATGTCTACCTTGCCGAATCGTTGGTCATCGCAACGGGGGCGCAGGCGCGCTGGCTCGGCATCCCCGGCGAGCAGGCGCTGTCGGGCTTCGGCGTCTCGGCCTGCGCGACCTGCGACGGGTTCTTCTTCCGCGGCAAGTCCGTCGCGGTCATCGGCGGCGGCAACACGGCGGTGGAGGAGGCGCTCTACCTGTCCAACCTCGCCAGCCAGGTGACCCTGGTGCACCGGCGGGACAGCCTGCGCGCCGAGCGCATCCTGCAGGAGCGGCTTTTTGCCAAGCCGAATGTTACCGTCCTGTGGGATACGATGGTGGAGGAAGTGCTCGGGACCGAAGGGGGCCGCTTCCGCGCCGTCCGCGCCATCGCCACCCGCCATGCCCGCACCGGCGAGCGGGGGGAGCTGGCGGTGGATGGCGTCTTCGTCGCCATCGGGCATGACCCGGCGACCGCGCTCTTCCGCGGCCAGCTCGGGATGGATGGGGAGGGCTATATCGTGACCGATCCCGGCAGCACCCGCACCAGCATCCCGGGCGTCTTCGCCGCGGGCGACGTGCAGGACCGCATCTACCGCCAGGCGGTGACCGCCGCGGGCACCGGCTGCATGGCCGCGCTCGAGGCCGAGAAGTGGCTGGCGCACCTTCCCGAGGACGCCCCCGCCATCGAAGCCTGGACCTGACATGCCGCTGGACTGGGACAAGCTGCGCGTCTTCCACGCGGTCGCCGAGGCAGGCTCCTTCACCCATGCGGGGGAGACGCTCAACCTGAGCCAATCCGCCGTCTCGCGGCAGATCCAGGCGCTGGAGGAGGCGCTCGCCGTGCCGCTCTTCCATCGCCATGCGCGCGGGCTGATCCTGACCGAGCCGGGCGAGACGCTCAACCGCACGGTACGCGAGGTCTTCGCCAAGCTGGCGATGACGGAAGCGCTGCTCACCGAAAGCCGCGAGCGGCCGGCGGGGCGCCTCAAGGTGACCTGCACCACGGGCTTCGGCAGCACTTGGCTGGCGCCGCGGCTGTCGCGCTTCCTCGCGCTCTACCCCGATGTCAGCGTGACGCTGCTGCTGGACGACAGCGACCTCGACCTTGCCATGCGCGAGGCCGATGTGGCGATCCGCATGCACCCGCCGCGGCAGCCGGACCTGATCCAGCGGCACCTGGCGAGCTTCGGCTGGCGGGTCTGCGGCGCGCCCGCCTACCTCAAGCGCGCCGGGGTGCCGGAACGGGCGGAGGAGCTGGACGCGCACCGCATCATCTGCTGGGGCGAGCACCGGCCGCCGATCGACGAGGTGAACTGGCTGGCCGAGGCCGGGCGGCGGCCCGGCTCGGCGCGGCGCGCGGCGGTCGAGGTGAACAGCCTCACCGGCATGCTGCGGGCGGTGCAGAGCGGGCTCGGGCTGGCGGCGCTGCCGGACTACATGGGCCCCGATCTCGATGGGCTGCTGCAGGTGCTGCCGGAGCTGAAGGCGCCGAAGCTCGACGCCTATTTCGTCTATCCGGAGGAGATGCGGCACTCGAAGCGGGTCTCGGTCTTCCGCGACTTCCTCGTGACGGAGCTGGCCGGGCATTGATCCATGCGAATTCCGCAGGGGAGCCGGTCGTTTTCACCAATGCTGCATGGCAGCGGCGGGCGTAGGCTTCCTGCATCCGGCGGTTGTGCCGGAGAGGGTTTCGGGGGTCTCCCCTGACATCCTTCGTCTCCCAGACGTGAAGCCTCCCTGTTTGACTTGGCCGCTAGCCCCATGGGCTAGCGGCTTTCTTTTTGCGCGATCACGCCGGCACGATATTGCCGCGAAAGCACACAAGCCCGCGTGATGCTTGCCTCAACCCCCGGCTGTGCTGGCTGCATCGGCCCTATTCTGTTACGTTCGGGTCATGCATCATACCACTTCGCGGCGCCCGGTTCGGCGCCTGACCGCCGGCCTGACGGCCATCGCCCTCCTCGCGGGCTGCGCCACCAATCAGGTCGACCGAATCGGCGCCGATGACGGCAGCGATGCCTGCCGGCCGCAGCGCGTCGCCCTGGATTCGACAGGCAACTACTACGGCCAGGACATGGTCCGCGGCGCGGCCATCGGCGCCGTCTCGGGCGGCGTCCTGGGCGGGCTGATCGGCGCGGCCGCGACGGGGCGGACGCGGGACATCGCCATCGGCGCCGGCGCAGGCGTGCTGGCGGGCGGGGCGCTCGGCGCGGCGGGCGGCTACCTCGCCGCGAAGCGGCGGCAGGCGCAGGACCAGGCGAGCCTCAGCGCCGCGATCGGCGGCGACCTGGCCAACGAGAATGCGCAACTCGACAAGACCCAGCTTGCCTTCAACCAGCTCATCGACTGCCGGTTGATGGCGGCGGAGGCGATCCGCCAGGAGGTGCGCAGCGGGCGGATGCCGCTCGAGGCGGGGCGGCAGCAGATGGCGGCGCTGCGCGAGCGGGCGCAGCAGGACATCGCCATCGCCCGCAGGATTAACCAGCAGATCGGCACGCGCGGGGCGGAGTTCGACACGGCGATCGATGCCGTGGCGCCGGAGGCGCGGACCCAGGTGGCGACCCGCACCGCGGCCCCCCCTGCCCCGGCCCGGCCGCGCGCGCCGGTGCCGCTGCGCATCCGGCCGGAGCCGACGGCGCCCGAGATCGGCCGCGTCGCCGCCAACGAGCCGGTGCGGGTGAAGCCGGCGGGCAGCAACTACGCGCTGGTCGAGATGGATAGCGGGCTGCGCGGCTATGCGCCGGCCAGCAGCTTCCCCGGGCGGCGGCCGGCGGCGGCGGCGCCGGTTGGTGGTGGCGATGGCGGCGGCGTGCGGGAGCTGGCGGCCTCCAACATCGCCAAGCGCGACAACTTCAACGAGAGCGTGATCAATGCGGAACGGGCGGCGCAGGGCCAGGGCTTCGAGCTCGCCGGCTGATGCTTCGCCTGGGGCTGCTGCTGGCCGGGCTGCTGCTGGGCGCCGGGGCGGTGGCCCAGCCGGCGCCGCCTGAGCCGCCACAGCAGCCCTTCCTCCGCATCGAGGCGGGGGCGCATACCGCGCCCGTCGCGCGTCTGGCTGTGGATGCTGGCGGGCAGGTCCTGGCCAGCGTCTCGGACGACAAGACGCTGCGGCTCTGGACCCTGCCCGAGGGCACGCAGCGGCGGGTGATCCGGCCGCCGATCGGCACCAACGAGGATGGCGAACTCTATGCCGTCGCCCTCAGCCCGGATGGCGGGCGGGTGGCGGCGGCAGGCTTCACCGGGCAGTCCTGGGACGGCGTCTTCTGCCTCTATCTCTATGATGCGCGGAGCGGGCGGCTGCTGGCGCGGCTCTCGGGCTTGCCGGCGCCGGTGCAGCACCTCGCCTTCTCGGTGGATGGGCTGCGGCTGGGGGTGGCGCTCGGCGGAAAGGCCGGCATCCGCGTCCTCGATGCGCGGACGGGGCAGCTGCTGTTCAACGATGCGGGCTATGGCGGGCCGGCGCGGATGCTGGGCTTCGACCGGCAGGGGCGGCTCGCCACCGCCTCGGCCGATGGGCATGTGCGGGTCTACGACCCGACGGGGCGGCGGCTGGCGGACCGGGTGCCGCTCGCCGGGGCAAGGCCCTTCGGGCTTGCCTGGTCGCCGGATGGCGGGCTGATCGCCATCGGCTACGAGGACCGGCTGCGGGTGGAGGTGCTGGCGGCGGCCGACCTCCGCAGCGTCATGCTGCCGGATGTGACGGGCCTTGCCGGCGAGGGGCTGCCGGCCGTCGCCTGGGCTGCGGATGGGCAGGGCGGCGTGCAGCTCCATGCCGGTGGCTATGCGCGGCTGGCGGGGGCGCCGGCCGCCGCCGCGCGGGGGATCGCGGTGCAGCGGGAGGCGGCGCCCTCCCCCTCCCCCAAGCGCGAATTCGTGGTGCGGCGCTGGACGGATTTCGGCCTCGGCCCCTCGACCGACATTCCGGCGGCGCGGGATGCGATCTCCCACCTGCTGGCGCTGCCGGGCGGGGGCGTCGCCTATGCGGCGGCGGACCCGGGTTGGGGGCGGATCACGCCGGAGGGGCTGATCGCCTTCGCACCGAGGCCGCCCGGCGCGGATTTCCGCGCGACCGGGGCGAGCCTCGCCGCGACGGAGGATGGGACGACCCTGCGCGTGGCGCTGCGGCCGGGCGAGGCGCCGGTCGCTTTCGATGCGCTGGACGGCCGGCTCGGGGCGGCGGGCGGCGCGGCCGCCTTCCTGCCGGCGCGGACGGCGAGCGCGCGGCTGCCGGTCGCGGACTGGCACAATTCCAACCGGCCGCGGCTGGGGCAGGTCCCGCTGCGGCTCGGCGTGGGGGAGTTCGCGCGGAGCCTCGCCATCCTGCCCAAGGAGGATGGGTTCCTGCTGGGGACGGACACGCATCTCCGCCTCTTCGATGCGGCGGGGCGGCCGGTGGATGCGCTGGCGGTGCCGGGCGCCGTGTGGGGGCTGACCGTCGCGGGCGACATGGCGATCGCCGCGCTCGGCGACGGGACGCTGCGCTGGTTCCGGCTCGGCAGCGGGGCGGTGGTGGAGCAGGCGGCGCTCTTCATCCAGGCCGAGACCGGGCGCTGGGCGCTCTGGACGCCGGAGGGGCTGTTCGACCATGCCGCCAATGGCGGGCAGGAGCTGGTCGGCGTGCAGCTCAACCGCGGGCGGGCGCAGAACACGGAATGGGCGAGCTTCCAGCAGGCCTACCGTGCGCTTTATGCGCCGCAGGCCGTCCGGCAGCGGATCGCGGGCGACCAGGGGCCGGCGCAGCAGCGGCTGGCGCAGCTCGGCGAGGTCAGGGCGCGGATCGGCCGGCTGCCGGTGCTGGCGGCAGGCAGCGCCGCCTGCGCGGTGGTCGAGGCGGAGTGCCGGCCCATCGCCTGGGATGCGCGCAGCCTGCCGGAAGGGGCGACGGCGCTGCGCCTCAGCCTCGCCACGACGGATCGCGGGCTCGGCCTCGGGCCGCTCGACGTGCTGGTGAACGACCGCATCGCCGCGCGCATCGAGGCGAAGCCGGGCGAGACCGAGGTCGAGGTGCCGCTCGATCCCGGGCCGAACCGCATCGCCACCCGCCTCTATGCCGAGGACAGGACGCTCTTCGCCGATGGGCCGGCGCTCGCGCTCCGCCGCCCGGGCGATGCTGGGCCGCCAGCGGATGCGGGGCGGCTCGTCGTGCTCGCCATCGGTGTGAACCGCTATGCCAATCCGGAGCTCGACCTGCGCTTCGCCGTGCCAGATGCGGAGACGGTGGCGGGGCTGCTGCGGGACGGCGCCGGCTCGCTCTTCCGCGAGACGCAGGTGACGGTGCTGCGCGATGCCGAGGCCTCGCGGCGCGGCGTGCTGGATGCGCTGGCGCGCGCGGCCGACGATGTCGGGCCGGCGGACACCTTCATCCTCTACATCGCAGGCCACGGCATCCGGACGGAGCCGGACAACCGCTTCCTCTTCCTCCCCGCCGATACGCGCGACACCTCGGGCTGGGCGGCGCTGCGCGCACAGGGGATCGACGACGGCACGCTGGTCGCGGCGCTGGCGCGCATCCGGGCGCGGGATGCCTTCCTGCTGCTCGACACCTGCCATGCCGGGCAGCTCACCATGGAGCAGCTCTCGGCGCTCGGGAACGAGACGGGGCGCTTCCTGCTCGCCGCCAGCGGCAGCGTGCAGGAGGCACTCGACAGCTATGACGACCGCAACGGCGTCTTCGCCTATGCGCTGCGCGAGGGGCTCAGCGGCAAGGCGGCGATGGATGCCGAGGGGCGGGTCAGCGCGCTGGGCCTCGGCGAGTGGGTGACGCGGCGGGTGCCGGAGCTGGCGCGGCAGCGGCAGCACCAGCAGGATGCCGTCTTCCGCACGGCGCAGCGGGACCTGCGGTCCTTCCCGATCTCGCAGGTGCGGCGCTAGGGTAGTCCCCAAGGCGATGCCGCGCATCGCCGCGGGGGCTCCGGTCTTCGTCGCTCCCGTCACGACGTCCCGCACCGCCTGCCGCGGCAGAGCCGCACCGGCGCATCCGAGGAGCAGCAAGCGCATGTCCACGCCACCCGACCGCGAGGCGCCGGCCGACCACCCGATCGAGGCGCTGCTGCGCCGGCGCTGGAGCCCGCGCAGCTTCATCGGCGCGCCGGTCGCGCAGGCCGCGCTCGACAGCCTGCTGGAGGCGGCGCGCTGGGCCGCAAGCTCAAGCAACCAGCAGCCCTGGCACCTGATCATCGCACGCAGGGACCGGGAGGCGGAGGCCTTCGCCAGGCTGCTCGGCGTCCTGGCGCCGGGGAACCAGGCCTGGGCGGGCAGGGCAAGCGTGCTGATGCTGGCGGTCGCGCGGGTGGTGAACCCCGCGAACGGCAACCCGAACCGCCACGCCTTCTACGACACCGGGGCGGCCATGGCGCAGATGGCGCTGCAGGCCGTGGCGCTCGGGATGCAGCTCCACCAGATGGGCGGCTTCGACGCGGCGAAGGCGCGGGAGGTCTTCGGCATCCCCGAGGGGTACGAGCCCGCGGCGGCGATCGCGCTCGGCCCTGTCGGCCTGGCGGAGGCGCTGCCCGAGGCGCTGGCGGCGCGCGAGGTCGCGCCGCGGCAGCGCAGACCCGTCGCCGACTGGGCCTTCTTTGGCGGGTGGCAGGGGTGAGCGAGCAGGAAGACCGCATCGCCATCCGCGCGCTCGTCGAGAACTGGGCGCTGTGGCGCGACGCGGGCGACTGGGAGCGCTTCGCCACCTGCTGGCACGAGGACGGCTATATGTGCGCCACCTGGTGCCAGGCGCCGGCGCGGCAATTCATCGCGGCGAGCCGGGAGGGCTGGGCGCGCGGCGTCTCCATCCTGCATGTCCTCGGCGGGCACAGCGCGGACATCGCCGGCACCCGCGCCATCGGCCAGACCAAGATGACGATCAGCCAGCGCGCCGCGGTGCATGGCGTCCTCGTCGACGTGGTCTGCACGGGGCGCTTCTACGACTTCCTCGAGAAGCGGGAGGGGCGCCGGGGCGTGGTGCTGCGCCAGCCGAACTACGAGAAGGACCGGATGGACCCGGTGGATCCGGCGGCGCGGCTCAACCTCGATCCGGCGCTGCTGGCGCGCTTCCCCGAGGGCTACCGGCACCTCGCCTATCTGCAGACGCAGATCGGCTATGCGGTGAAGACCGACATGCCAGGGCTCAAGGGCGCGGAGGTGGAGGCGCTCTACGCCCGCGGAGCGCGTTGGCTCGCGGGCGTAGAGTAGCTTGGACTTAGGTCGCCGGGGCTTCCGCCTCGGCGGCCATCGGCGCCGGGGCCGGGGCAGCGGAGTTCATCGCCGCGGCCTTCCGCGCGGCGCGGGTTGCGGCCGCCTTCTTCGCCGCCTCGGAGCGGGCGGAGCTTGCCGGCGCGGCCTTCCTTGCAGCCGGCTTGGCGACGGCCTTGCGAGCGGCGGGCTTCTTCGGCGCGGCGGTCGCGCGCTTCGGCGCGGCCTTGCGGGCAGCCGGCTTCGCCACCGCCTTGCGGGCGGCAGGCTTCTTCGCGGCAGCGGCGCGCTTCGGCGCGGCCTTGCGAGCGGCGGGCTTCGCCACCGCCTTGCGGGCGGCGGGCTTCTTGGCGGCAGTGGCGCGCTTCGGCGCGGCCTTGCGGGCGACGGGCTTCTTCGCCGCGGCGGCGCGCTTCGGCGCAGCCTTCTTCGCAGCCGGCTTCCTGGCAGCGGCCTTCTTCGGCGCGGCCTTCTTCGCCACCGGCTTCTTGGCGGCGGCCTTGCGGGCGGCAGGCTTCTTCGCGGCGGCGGCGCGGCTGCGCGCGGTCACCGGCTTCTTCGCGGTGCGGCGGCTGGTGGCGACGGCCATCGGCTGCGCGCGGTCGGCGGCAGGGGTCTCGGGGGTATCGGTCACGGTTGGCATCTCCTAGCGCATTCCGGTGTTGATCGGGCGGCAGCGCGACGGCGCTTCGCCCGGGTGGTGGCAGCGGGCATCGCAGTCCAGGCCAAGTGGGCAGCATGCGATGGCGGGCGATCGGCGGCGTGATGCCGCATCATGCTGCCGCCTTCCGCATATCCGGCGCGGGGCGCTAAGACTTCGCCCCCCTCCGGCACGACGAATGCGACGAACCGCGCCGCATCGTCCCTCTGCCCGCGGTCCATAGACCGTCCTTCCCTGCTGCGGCACGCTGTCGCCGGATGGCTCCGCGAGGTGCAGCGGTGCAGGCACCGCCGAACGAATCGCATGCAACATCGTGCGCGCGAATCACGCTATCTGCACACGCAACCACCGTGTCAACAGAAACTGCAGTTCGCGCGCTGCTTTTATGCGTGAAGCGCACATGCAAACGGCCGCCGGATCGCTCCGGCGGCCGTTGCCTGCGATGCGATGCCGCTGTCGCTCAGCGCTGGTCGAGCGGCGGCACCGGGCGCTGCTCGGGCCCGACATAGTGCGAGAGCGGGCGGATGAGTCGGTTGTCCGCTGCCTGCTCGATGACATGCGCCGCCCAGCCGGTGATGCGCGAGGCGACGAAGATCGGGGTGAAGAGCGGGATGTCGAAGCCCATCAGGTAGTAGGCGGGGCCGGCAGGGAAATCGAGGTTCGGGTGGATGTTCTTCTCCCTCAGCATCTTCGCCGCCAGCACGCGGGAGGTCTCCATCCAGCGCCGGTCGCCCACCACCTCGGCCATCTTTTCGGCATACTTGGTCATGGTCGGCACGCGGCTGTCGCCGTTCTTGTAGACGCGGTGGCCGAAGCCCATGACCAGCGCCCTGTGGTCGAAGCGGCTGGAGAGCCATTCCTCCGCCTTCTCCGGCCCGCCGACCTCCTTCAGCATGTGCATCACGGCCTCGTTGGCGCCGCCATGCAGCGGGCCCTTCAGCGCCGCGATGCCGGCGGTGATGGCGCCATGGATGTCCGCCCCCGTCGAGGTCACCAGCCGCGCCGTGTAGGTCGAGGCGTTGAAGGTGTGCTCGGCGTAAAGGATCAGCGAGACGTCGAAGGCCTTCAGCACCTCCGGCTGCGGGACCTTGCCGAAGACCAGGTTGAAGAAATTCTCGCCGAAGCTGTGGGCGGGGTTCGGCTCGATCGGCTCGAGGCCCTTGGCGGCGCGATGGGCGGCGGCGATGGCGGTCGGGATCTTCGCCAGCAGCCGCGCCGCCTTGCGCCGGGTGGCGGGCTCGGAGACGTCGCCGCTCTCCGGATCCTCCATCCCCATGAAGGAGACGGCGGTGCGGATGGCGTCCATCGGGTGGGCGTCATGCGGGAAGTCCTTGATGACGCGGTGCAGCGCCGGGCTGATGGCGCGCTGGCCGGCGACCTCCCCGTTGAAGGCGGCCAGCTGCGCCTGGTTCGGCAGCTCGCCGTTCCAGAGCAGGTAGGCGACCTCCTCGAAGCTGCAGGTCTCGCAGAGGTCCTGCACGGCATAGCCGCGATAGGTGAGGCTGTTGGTCTCCGGCATCACCTTGGAGACGGCGGAGACATCGGCATAGACGCCGACCAGGCCCTTCTTGATCTCGGGGGTTGCTTCGCTCATGCGGTCTCTCCTTCGCATGTGCCCAATGGCACGTATTGGTCTGGCGGCGGGGCCCAGGCGAGGATCACGTCCGGCTCCCCCTCCGCATGGGCCGTGGCGTCGCGGCAGGCGATCATCCGGAAGCCGCGCTGGCCATGGAAGGCGAGCGCGGCCCGGTTGCGCCGGAAGCAGGCGAGGCGGAGGCCGCCCGGCGCGGCGGCCTTCGCCCTCTCGAGCAACATGGCGCCGATCCCCCTGCGGTGCAGAGAGGGCGTCACGTAGAGGTGCAGCAACTCCTCCCCCTCCCGGGCGAGGTAGCCGACCGGCTGGCCCGCCCCCTCCGCGACGGTGACGCGGCAGCGGGCCAGCAACTCGCCGGCGAACCAGGCGAGCGTCTCCGCCTCCGTCCAGGGCCGCACCAGGCCAGGCAGCGCGGCGTCGAGCGCGGCCCGGTGGATGGCGGCGAGCGCCGGCGCATCGGCCGGCCTGCCGGGGCGGAGGGTAATGGGCATCGTCCAGACACCTGTCGACTGTGCTCCGGCCCGGTGCCCTTCCGCGGCTTTGCCGCAGAAGGCCGTGCCGAAGCCTGGGGCGCCGAGGGCTTTCGGCCCCCCTGCGGCGCCGCGCAGCGGCGTCGTGGGGAGCATCAGAAGATCCCGGGCTTCCCTTCGGCCAGCGCGCCCTTCGGTAGGGCCACGTTCAGCACCTCGAGCTCCCCTGCGGGGATGCGGGCGAGGTCCTGCACATCGGCGAGGAAGCGCTCGCTCTCCTTCCCGGAGATGAGGCCGTCGGTCAGGATCCGGAACTTGTTGATGTAGTCGGCCCGGCCGAAGGGCCTCGCCCCGAGCGGGTGGGCGTTGGCGACGGCCAGCTCGTCGCTCAGCACCGAGCCGTCCTTCATGGTGATCTCGACGCGGCCGCCGAAGGAGAGCTCGTTCGGGTCCCGCGAGTGGTAGCGCCGGGTCCACTCCGCCTCCTCCCGGGTCTCGATCTTGTGCCAGAGGCGGACAGTGTCGGGCCGCGCCGCCCGCTTCGGGGCGTAGCTGTCGACATGGTGCCAGCGCCCGTCCTGCAGGGCGACCGCGAAGATGTACATGATGGAGTGGTCGAGGGTCTCCCGGCTCGCCTTCGGGTCCATCTTCTGCGGGTCGTTGGCGCCGGTGCCGATGACGTAGTGGGTGTGGTGGGAGGTGTGGATCAGGATCTTCTCGATCGCCTCGAAGTCCGTAATTTTCTCCCGCATGCGGAAGGCGAGGTCGATCAGCGCCTGGGACTGGTACTCGGCCGAGTGCTCCTTGGTGTAGCTGTCTAGGATGGCGCGCTTCGGCTCGCCCGGGGCCGGCAGCGGCACCTCGTAGTAGACCGGCTCGTAGGCCGCCGTGCGGCCCTCCTTGTCGGCTACGCTGCGGCCGGAGAGGACCCAGCCGATGACGCTGTCCTCGCCTTCATAGATAGGGGACGGCGCGCCCTCCCCGCGCATGGCGCGGTCCACGGCCTCGACCGCCAGCTTGCCGGCATGGGCGGGGGCGAAGGCCTTCCAGCTGCTGATCTCGCCCTTGCGGCTCTGGCGGAAGGAGATGGAGACGTGCAGCGCCTGCTGCACCGCCTGGTAGATCGTCTCCTGCGGCAGCTTCAGCAGCGTGCCGATGCCGGCCGCCGCCGAGGGGCAGAGATGGGCGATGTGGTCCACCTTGTGCTCGTGCAGGCAGATGGCGCGCACCAGGTCGATCTGGATCTCGTAGCCGGTGGCCAACCCCCGGATCAGGTCCTTCCCCGACTTCCCCATGGTCTGGGCGACGGCCAGGATCGGCGAGATGTTGTCGCCGGGGTGGGAGTAGTCGGCGGCGAGGAAGGTGTCGTGCATGTCGAGCTCGCGCACCGCCGTGCCGTTCGCCCAGGCCGCCCACTCGGGGGAGAAGCGCTTGCCCGCCGGCATGCCGAAGATGGTCGCGCCGTCCTTGCGTGGATGGCCGAGCGCCATGGTGCGGGCGGAGGTGACGGGGCGGCGGTTGATGGCGGCGATGGCGACGGAGGCGTTGTCGATGATCCGGTTGATGATCATCCCGGTCACGTCCTTCTCGACCGCGACCTTGTCGGCGGCGACGCCGGCGATCTTCCAGGCGAGCTGGTCCTCGCGCTTCAGCAGCGACTTGGACGGGTAGAGCTTCACTTCGTGTTTCTGCATCGGCGGCATTCCCCCGGCCTCGATTGAAGAGGGATGCTTTGTCCCCCCGCCGGGCATCTTCGTCCATTCCGATTGAGCCGCAAGGACGATAGGATTTCCGTATCGAGATCGGTCGGGGACGATGGACTTCCGCATCCTACGCCGCATGGGGCATTTCCTCGCCGTCGCCGAGGAGGGGCATTTCGGCAGGGCGGCGGCGCGGCTCGGCGTCTCGCAGCCGCCGCTGACCGCGCAGATCCAGGCGCTGGAGGCCGAGCTCGGCGTCCGCCTGCTCGAGCGCACGCGCAAGGGCGCGCGGCCGACGCGCGAGGGCGAGGCGCTGCTGCCCATCCTCCGCCGCCTCGCCGAGGAGGCGAAGCAGGTCGAAAGCCTGGCGCGGGAGCTGCGCGCCGGCCGCCACGCGCCGATGGCGATGGCCTGCGTCACCTCGGCGCTCTTCGACTACCTGCCGCCGCTGGTGCGCGGGCTGCGCGCGGCGGCGCCGGACAGTGCCCTCGCCGTGCGCGAGATGGACACGGCGGATGCGGTGGAGGCGCTGCGCCGCGGCGAGGTGGATTTCGCCCTCGCCCGGCTCGACCGCGACCGCCCGCCGCTCCGCGTGCTGCCGCTCGGCTCGGACGCGCTGGTGGCGGCGCTGCCGGAGGGGCATGCGCTGCTCGCCGAGGCCGGGCCGCTGCCGCTGGCCGCGCTCGCCGGCGAGGCGCTGGTGCTGCTGCCGCGCTCGATCAGCCCGGCCTATTTCGACCGCCAGGTCACCGCCTGCCGCGAGGCCGGCTTCGAGCCCGTCGCCATGCGCGAGGTGGGCAGCGCGATGGCGCAGCTCGCCTTCGTCGCGGCGGGGCTCGGCGTGGCGCTGGTGAGCTCGGGCATGGCGGTGCTGCGGCCGCCGGGGGTTGCCTTCCGCTCGCTGGCGGGGCCGGTCGGCTCGGTCGGCGTGGCGCTGGTCTGGAATGGCGAGCGCGAGACGGAGGCGGCGCGGGCGGCGATCGCCGTGGCGCGCGGGGCCTTTCCGGCGCCCGGGGATGCGGCGTAACGCGCGATCGCCGGAGGCCGGGACGGCCGAAGGCGTGAATCGCGCGGTCAAACAATAGCGGGATCATGATCCGCAATCCCCTGATCGCGGATCATGGTCTAGCCTCGGCGGGGACCGATTCCAAGGATGCCAGCATGGACCAGAGCCCCTTCGACCGCGTGATCCTCGGCGACATCGTGCTACCCGATGCGGTGCTGCCGGGCGGCTATGTCGGCATCCGCGGCGAAACCATCGCCGCCATCGGCCAGGGCGCGCCGCCGCCGGCCGGGGCCGTCGCCGACTACAGCGGCCGGCTGGTGCTACCCGGGCTGGTCGACGGCCACATGCACACCAGCAGCAGCACCGGCTGGCCGGGGATCGAGGGCGCCTCCATGTCGGCCGCCGCCGGCGGCGTCACCACCTGCGTCGACATGCCCTACGACGTGCCGCAGCCGGTAACCGAGGCCGCCGTGCTGCGCGCCAAGATCGGCGTGGTCGAGGCCTCGAGCCATGTCGACATGGCGCTCTACGGCACCATCGCCAAGACCGGCGGCGTTGCCGCGATCGAGGGGCTGGCCGCGGGCGGCGTCTGCTCCTTCAAGCTCTCCACCTATGAATACGACGCGGTGCGCTTCCCGCGCATCGACCATCCGACCATGCTCGAGGCCTTCCGCGAGATCGCCAAGACCGGGCTGATGTGCGCCATCCACAACGAGGACCAGGAGCTGGTGCAGCGCCTGACCGAGGAGGCGAAGGCCGCTGGGCGGACCGACCCCATCATGCACGCCCGCACCCGCCCGCCGCTCGCCGAGAGCATGGCGGACCTCGAGATCTTCGAGATGGCGCTGGAGACGGGCTGCCACGTCCACATCGCCCATTCGTCGCTGGCGCGCGGCTTCGAGCTGGCGGCGCTGTTCCGCCGCCAGGGGGCGAAGACCAGCGGCGAGGCCTGCATCCAGTATCTCTGCATGACGGAAGAGGACCTCGTCCGGCTCGAGGGCTTCGGCAAGTGCAACCCGCCCTTCCGCTCGGCCGCCGAGGTAGAGCGGGTCTGGGGCGCCGTCGCCGCCGGGCAGGTCGCCTATGTCTCGACCGACCATGCGCCCTGGCCGCGCGAGCGGAAGGTCTACAAGGGCGACATCTTCGCCCCCGGCGCCGGGCTCACGGGGATGCAGAGCTTCACGCCGCTGATGTTCTCCCTGCTCGAGGAGCGCGGCCTGCCGCCGACGCTGATGGCAAGCCTCTGCGCCGAGCGCCCAGCGCGCTTCCACGGCCTCGCGCCGAAGAAGGGCGCGATCCGCATTGGCGCCGATGCCGACCTGCTGGTGCTGGAGCGCGGCGAGTTCACCTTCGACGAGGCGCAGATCCGCGACCGGCCGGATGCGCGATGGTCGCCCTATCACGGCCGGCGGATGCGGGCGCGCGTCGCCGCCACCTGGCTGCGCGGCAGCCTCATCTGGGATGGGGCGGAGGTGCTGGCGCGGCCGGGCCAGGGGCGCTTCGTGCCGCGGCAGCACCGGGAGACCTATCTGGGCGAGGGCTGACCGCCAGCTCCCGGTCCAGGCGGCGCAACGCACGGCGCAGCGCCGCCCTGGTCTCCGACAGGCCGAGCATGTCGGCCGCCAGGATCAGCAGGCCGAGGGACTCGCCGATCTGATGGCGAGCCCGGTCAGTCGGGCAGGCGTCCTCGTCCTCGGGCATCTCCTCCCCCGCCTCTCGGGCGCGTTACGCGCGGAGGGCCGGGTTGGATGCAGGGCGCGGCCTATTCCACGCGGATATCCGCCTTACGGATCACCGGCTCCCAGCGAGCGCCGTCCTCCTCGATGATGCGGGCCAGCGTCAGCCCGTCGGCCCAGGCGGATTCGATGCCGCGGGCGGCCATGGCCGCCTTGCCCTCGGGCGTGTCGACCGCCATGCGGACGGCCTCCGCGATACGGGCGAGGATGGCGGGCGGCACGCCGGCGGGGGCGAGGACGGCGCCCCAGTTGTCCACCGCATAGCCGGGCAGGCTCGCGGCCTGGGCGACGGTCGGCACGCCCGGCATCAGCGGGCTGTCCTGGGCGGCGAGGTTGCCGAGCGCCCGGAGCTGGCCGCCCTTCACCAGCGGCTCCACCGCGGACCAGGGGGCGGAGACCAGTTCCACCTCGCCGGCGACGCAGGCGGTCACGGCGGGGCCGGTGCCGCGGTAGTGGACATGGGTCAGCCTGCCGCCCGACATGCTGTCCATCAGCTCCGCCGAAACATGGGTAATGGTGCCGAGGCCGGGCGTGCCGTGGTTCAGGGAGCCCGGCTGGGCGCGGGAGATGGCGACGACCTCGGCCAGGTCGCGCGCCTTTAGCTTCGGCCCGCCGGCGATGACCGTGGGGGCGAGCGCCACGCGGGCCACCGGCGCCAGATCCCGCTTCAGGTCGAAGGGCATGGTGCGGAAGACGAATTGGTTCACCACGATGGTGTTGAATACCGTGACCAGCGTGTAGCCGTCGGGCGGCGCCTTGGCGACGGCGTCGGTGCCGATGTTGCCGCCGGCGCCGGAGCGGTTCTCCGGCACCACCGGCTGGCCGATGGCGTCGCCGATGCGCTGGGCCAGCAGCCGGCCGAGGATGTCGCTGCCGCCGCCGGGCGGAAAGGGAATGACCATGCGCAGCGGCCGGCTGGGGAAGTCGCTGGCCTGTTGCGCGAGGCCAGGGCTGGCGAGCGGGGCGGCGGCGAGCACCAGGGCGGCACGGCGGGTCAGCGGCATGGCATTCCTCCTTGACGGAGTCACATGCCGCATGCGGCAGCCCCTGTCATCGGGGCTTATGCGCTGGCGGGCGGAAAGCGGAACGGTGTAGCCTCCGCGCAGGCGGCGAGAAACGCCGCCCGGGAGGACAACGACAATGACGACATCTCGACGCGCCCTGCTGGGCGCGGGCGCCGCGCTGTCCGCCGGCGGCCTGCCCTGGCGCAGTGCCCGTGCCCAGGCCGCCGACACCATCCGCATCGCCCTGCTCTGCGACTTCTCCGGCACCTACCGCGACGTGACGGGGCCGACCGAGCTGGCCTGCATCCGCCAGGCCGTCGCCGAGTTCGGCAACCGGGGCTTCAACATCGAGGTGGTCTTCGCCGACAACCAGAACCGCGCGGATGTCGGCTCCAACGTCACCCGGCAGTGGTTCGACCGGGACGGGGTCGATGTCGTGGTGGATGGCGGCGCCTCCTCGGTGGCGCTGGCGGTGAGCGAGGTGGTGCGGGAGAAGAACAAGGTCTTCCTCAACACCTCCTCCGCCACCTCCGACCTCACCGGGCCCAAATGCTCGCCGAACACGGTGCACTGGACCTACGACACCTGGATGCTGGCAAAGTCGACCGGCGGCGCCACGGTGCGGGCGGGCGGGAACAGCTGGTACTTCGTCACCGCCGACTACGCCTTCGGCCATGCGCTGGAGCGGGATACCGGCACCTTCATCAGGGCCGCCGGGGGCAGCATCATCGGCTCGGCACGCACCCCCTTCCCCGGCACGACGGATTTTAGCTCCTTCCTGGTGCAGGCGATGGCGGCCAAGCCGAAGGTGATCGGCCTGGCCAATGCCGGGTCGGACACTATCAACTGCATCAAGCAGGCCTCGGAGTTCGGGCTGTCGCGGCGCGGCATCAAGCTCGCCTCGCTGCTGATGTTCCTCCCCGACGTGCATGCGCTCGGCCTTGCCACGGCGCAGGGGTTGATCTGCACCGAGACCTTCTACTGGGACCTGAACGACCGGACCCGCGCCTTCTCCGCCCGCGTCCGGCCGAGTATCGGCAACAACGCGCTTTGCATGAACCATGCGGGCGGCTACGCGGCCGTGCTGCATTACCTGAAGGCGGTGGCCGATATGGGCGTGCCGGCGGCCAAGGCGAACGGCGCCGAGACCGTGGCGCGGATGAAGGCGATGCCCTGCGACGACGACTGCTTCGGCCCCGGCACCATCCGCGCCGATGGCCGCAAGCTGCACCCGGCCTACCTGTTCGAGGTGAAGAAGCCGGAGGAAAGCCGCGGCCCGTTCGACTACTACAAGCTGCTGCAGACGACACCGGGCGAGGAGGCCTTCCGGCCGATCGGCGAGGGCGGATGCCCCTTCGTCAGGACCTGAGGGCCGAGGCGGCGAGGTTCACGGACCGGCCAGGGCCTCGCCGCAGGACGGCGATAATTTTACTTCGTATACGTATCCATCTTGTTGCTACAGCAACGAGATGGATGCGATACCGGTCTGGCCAGTCACAGAAGGCCGACCATGCCGTCACCGATCACGCTGCGCTTCAACGGCGAGACGACCATCGCCTATATCGTGCGCTTCAAGCCCTCCCATACCGAGGGGCCGCCCGATGGCGGCCATAGCGACTGCATCCTGCCGAGTGGTGCGCCGGTCGGCTATTTCGGGACGACCGCGATCGGTGGGACGGGCATCGTCTTCAGCTACGCCACCTATCTCGCGCAGCGCCGGCACTACGTGAAGCTGGCCAATGCGCGTGCCGAGCCCTGCGTCTCCACCATGCTGGTGCTCGATGTCGGCAAGCGGCGGGCGGAGGCCTTCCGCGACTCCTGGCTCGCCATGAGGGCGAAGACGGATGGCTTCACCATCACCGGCAACAATTGCTCGACCCATGCCTCGCGCGCCTTCTATGCGGCGGGGCTGATCTCGACCCATGAGGTCGACGGCATCGACACGCCGAACAACCTCTACGACCAGATCGTCAGCGACAGCCCGGTCGGCTGGAAATCCTACAGCGGCTACCTGGATTTCGACCCGATCGGCTCCGGCGCGGATCCGTTGATGATACCCTATGCCGTCACCCTCGACGCCACCGTGGTGCCGACCCTCGGCGGGCCGGGCGGCGGGGGCGGCAGCATGATCTAACCCCCGGAGCCTCGCCCATGTCCCGACGCATCGTCCTCGCCGCCGCCCAGTTGGGGCCCATCCAGAAGGCGGAGGGGCGGGAGGTCGCGGTCGGGCGCATGGTGCGGCTGATGGAGACGGCGCACCGGCGCGGGGCGGAGGTGGTGGTCTTCCCGGAGCTCGCCCTCACCACCTTCTTCCCGCGCTGGTACCACGAGGACCTGGCGGAGGCGGACCACTGGTACGAGACCGCCCTGCCCTCCAACGCCACCGCGCCGCTCTTCGAGGCGGCGCGCCGGTTCAACATCGGCTTCCACCTCGGCTATGCCGAGCGGACGCCGGAGGGCCGGCGCTTCAACACCGCCGTCTACGTCCACCCCTCGGGCGAGGTCGTTCTGAAGTACCGCAAGGTCCACCTGCCCGGCCATGCCGAGCACGACCCGACGCGCCGGGTCCAGCACCTGGAGAAGCGCTACTTCGAGGTGGGCGACCTCGGCTTCCCCGTGGTCCGCGCCCCGGTCGGCGAGGCGCAGGTCAATATCGGCATGATGATCTGCAACGACCGGCGCTGGCCGGAGGCTTGGCGGGTGCTCGGGCTGCAACAGGTCGAGCTGGTCATGCTCGGCTACAACACGCCGAGCCTCAACATGGAGAACCGCGGCTTCGAGGCGCATCATCTGCGCGTCTTCCACAGCCACCTCTCGATCCAGGCGGGCTGCTACCAGAATGCCTGCTTCGCCGCCGGCGTCGCCAAGGCCGGCGATGAGGACGGACACGAGCTGTTCGGCCATTCCATCATCGTCAACCCGCAGGGCGAGATCATGGCCCAGGCGACGAGCTGGGGCGACGAGCTGATCGTCGCCGACTGCGACCTCGGCATGTGCGAGCTGGGGCGGCGCACGATCTTCAACTTCGCCGCCCACCGGCGGGTGGAGGCCTATGGGCGGATCACTGGGCAGACGGGAAGCGAGGCGCCGGCGGAATGGGTGCCGAAGGCCTGAAGCATCCCCGGTTCACGCGGGGCCACCGGACATGCGCCCGGCTGTTGTCATCGGAGCGGCTTCACGCCTCTGGACGATGCCGTCCCGCAGCGCTCTGCTCCAGGCCCTCATGCAGCCGGGACATCCCTTCGCGTCGTTGCCGGCTTAATACCTTATCTGGAATGATTGGAGGACACTGCCTTGCGTCTCTGGGTGATCAGGCTGCTACTGGCCCTGTTGATGCCCGTCATGGCCGCGGCCCAGGCCCAGCTCGGCAAGCCGGAGGCGCTGCCGCCGGTGACGGGCGGCCGGATGGCCCCGGCCGAGCCCGGCGGGAAGCCGCCGCCGCTGCCGCCGGCCGGTAGCACGGGCAGCGCCGCGGCGCCGCGGGCGCCTGCCGCACCGCCCGGCAACGGCCAGGCGCCGCCGCGCTGTGCCCAGCCGATCGCCAACAACTGCCTTTCGCAGCAGAGCGCCTGCCAGGTCGCCTGCCCGCCCATGTGGAGCATGAACCCGAACGCCCCGGCCTTCACGCCGACCGACCGGGCCGGCTGCATGAACCAGTGCATGCAGCGCTACCTCTCCTGCATGCGGCTCTACAACTGCATGTAGCGCGATGCGGGCGATAGCCACGGAACCGAACCGAATGGCGGGCGCTATGGCGGCATGCCCCATGCCATCGCCCCCCGGCTTCCCCTCCTCGCCGCCCTGCTGATCGCCGGCCCGGCGCTCGGGCAGACGCCGGCAGAGCGCGCCTCGCGCCAGCTCAACCAGGAAACCCGCCAGGACCGCGCCGTCGACCAGGCGGAGGCGGCGCGGGAGCCGCAGCCCATCATCCCCCCGGCGCAGGTGCTGCCGCTGGAGGCGGACCGGAGTTCGCTGCGGCCGGATATCGGGCGCCCGGAGGAGCAGGGGCGCCTCGGCACCGGCAATACCGGGGCGCAGCCGGGGCTGAACCAGAATACCCAGCGGTAGTCGCGCCGCGCCCTCTCAATGGATCGGGTCGAGGAAGGGTGTCCCCGGCTCGGCCACATAGACGATGAGGACGCGTGCCGCGTCGCCGCCGCTCCGGTTGTAGCCGGTCATGCGGACATGCGGCGGCTCCACCAGCGCGCCGCCGGCCGGGACGGTGACAGGCTCCCGCCCCTCCATCTCCAGCGTGAAGGCGCCCTCGAGCACGTAGACGGTCACCGGAAAGCGGTGGGTGTGGAAGACCGTCGCCTGGCCCGGGGCGATGGTGGCGGTGAGGACCTGGATTTCCTGCCGCTCGCCGCGCGGCATGCCCTGCACCACCTCGCGGAGCAAGAGGTTCGGCCGGGCCGGCTCCTGCGCCGTCGCCGCGGCACTGCCCATCGCCACCATGCCCAGCATGGCGCCCAAGCCCGCGATCCAGCGCATCCTCCGGTCCTCCCATGTTGGCCGGGGAGAATTGACGCAGAAATCGCGGGGCGCGGGGCAAAAACTTCGGTCAGCCGTCGACTTCGACGATCGCCTCCAGGCCGAGCACGGCGCCCAGCTGCTCCACGCGGCGGAGCACGCTCTCGCCGGCGAAGACGCCGGTGCCCTCGGCGAGGCGCAGCATCAGCCGGCTCCCCTGGCGCTCGAGGCGGGTGCCGGCCAGCAGGGCGGGCGTGCCGCCGCATAGGGTGTAGGCCAGGCGGAAGGCGGCGCCGAGCGCCTCCGCCCGGCGGATGGTCGGCAGGTCCAGCAGCACGCGGGTCGGGCCGAGGAAGGGGGCGCTCGGGTCGGCCTCGTAGCGGAGGGCGGCGCAGAGGCCGAGGAAGGCGCGGGCATGGTGGTCGAGCCCGGCGCCATGCTGGCGCAGCACCCGGAGGAAGGCCTGCTCCGCCCGGTATTCCGGATGGTCGTGGCTGCCGATGTCCGAGACCCAGCAGGCGGCCTCGCGGAGCGCCCGCACCGCGGGATCCTGGTCGGGGAAGATCGGGTCGGTCCAGGCGACCAGCGCAGGCGGCAGGCCCGGGTCGCGGCCCCAGGCGGCGGCGAGGGCGCGGGCGGCGGCCAGCATCGGGTCGGCCCCGCGCACCGCCTCCGGCAGCAGCCGGGCGTACCAGCCCTCCCGCAAGCCGTTCGCCGAGAAGACGACGCGGGCGGCGCCGGTCGCCCGCAGCAGGCGGCGCATGGTGACGGCCGCGAAGGGCATGTCGGCGAGGCGCTTCTGCGGGGCGCCGGCCATCCGCTCCAGCACCCGGCGGGACGCGGCCATGACGACGCCGGCGAGGTCGCGCGCTTCCTCGCGGCGGAGGACGTAGTGGTGGACGATTGCCAGCGGGTAGCCGGTCTGGGCGATGTGCATCCGCGCCAGCGCCCGCCAGGCGCCGCCGACGAGGTAGAGGTCGCGGCCGCCGCCCTCGGCGAGCCAGGGGTGCTTCGCCAGTTCCTCCTCGGCGATGGCGCGGGCGCGGGCCACTTCGCCGCCGGCGCGCTCGGCCAGGCGGATGGCGCCGATGGGCAGCGAGGCGGCGCGGGCGACCCGCCCCTCGGTCAGCCGCACCACCTCCAGGCTGCCGCCGCCGAGGTCGCCAAGCACGCCATCGGCGCCGGGGAAGCCGAGGAGGACGCCATCGGCCGAGAGCCGGCCCTCCTCCTCGCCGGTCAGGATGCGGATGCCGAGGCCCGGCATCCGCTCCCGCATGGCGGCGACGAAGGCCGCGCCATTGGCGGCGTCGCGCACGGCCGCCGTCGCCACCACCTCCAGCGGGTCGGCGTGCATGGCATGCGCCACGGCGTGGTAGCGGGCGAGGACGGTGAGCGCCGGGCCAATCGCCTCCTCGTTCAGCCGCCCGGTCGCCTGCAGCCCCCGCCCGAGGCCGAGCACGGCCTTCTCGTTGAAGATCGCCTGCGGGTTCCGCCCGCGCCCCTCGAAGATGACGAGGCGGACGGAGTTCGAGCCAAGGTCGACGACGCCGCAGCGGGGCGCGACGGGAGCAGTCATGCGGATCAGTCCTGGGCGATGCGGTCGGGGCGCGGCTTGCGCATCGCTGCCCGGCCGCTGCGGTGCAACGCGCTGCCGCGGCCGGAGAGGGAGGGGTTGGTCATGAAATATTCATGCGCCGAGACCGGCTGCGCCCCGCGGGGCAGGCGGCGCCAGGCGCCCTCGCTGGTCAGTTCCCAGCTCTGGGCGTTGTCCTTCAGGTTCACCACCATGATCTGGTCGAGGATCTGGGCATGCACGGTCGCATTCTCGACCGGCACCATGGTCTCGACCCGCCAGTCCATGTTGCGCGCCATCCAGTCGGCCGAGGAGATGAAGACCCGTGCCCGGCGCGAGGGCAGCCGGTGGCCGTTGCCGAAGACATAGATGCGCGAATGCTCGAGGAAGCGGCCGACGATCGACTTGACCCGGATGGTCTCGGACAGGCCGGGCACGCCGGGGCGGAGGCAGCAGATGCCGCGCACCACGCAATCCACCTTCACCCCGGCGCGGGAGGCGGCGTAGAGCGCGTCGATGAGCTGCTCGTCGACCAGGCTGTTCATCTTCAGCCAGATGCCGGCGGGCCTTCCCTCCTCGGCGAAGCGCCGCTCCTGCTCGATCAGGCCAAGGAGGGTGGGGCGGATGGTCAGCGGGGCGAAGGCCAGGCCCTCCATCCGCTCCGGCCGCGCATAGCCCGTCATGTAATTGAATAGGCGCGCGGCATCGCCGGTCAGTGCCGGGTCGGCGGTGAAGAAGGAGAGGTCGGTGTAGATGCGCGCCGTCACGGGATGGTAGTTGCCGGTGCCGAAATGCGCGTAGGAGCGGAGCGCAACGCCCTCGCGCCGCACCACCAGCGACATCTTGGCATGGGTCTTCAGCTCGACGAAGCCGAAGACGACCTGCACGCCGGCCGCCTCCAGCTCCCGGGCGAGGGCGATGTTCCGCTCCTCGTCGAAGCGGGCCTTGATCTCGACGATGCCGGTGACGTTCTTGCCCGCCTCCGCCGCCTCGATCAGCGCGCGGGCGATCGGGCTGTCGCGGCTGGTGCGGTAGAGCGTCTGCTTGATGGCGACCACATTGGGGTCCCGCGCCGCCTGGCGGAGGAACTGCACCACCACGTCGAAGCTCTCATAGGGGTGGTGGACGACGATGTCCTTCGCCCGGATCGCGGCGAAGCAGTCGCCGCCATAGTCGAGGATGCGTTCCGGGAAGCGCGGCGTGTAGGGCGTGAAGAGCAGGTCCGGCCGGTCGTCGATGATGAGCTGGCGGAGGTCGTCGAGGCCGAGCAGCCCGTCGACCACGAAGACGCCGCTGCGCTCGGCATCCAGCTCCTCGATGACGAAGTCGACGATGTCGGAGGGCGTCGCGGCGGTGACGGAGAGGCGGATGGCGCGGCCGCGGCGGCGGCGCTTGAGCGCCGTCTCATAGGAGCGGACGAGGTCCTCCGCCTCCTCCTCGAACTCGACATCGGTGTCGCGGATCAGGCGGAAGAGCCCGTGCTCGGCCGGGATGAAGCCGGGGAAGACGCGGCGCAGGCTGAGCTCGATCAGGTCCTCGAGCAGGAGGAAGCGGACGGCCGTCTCGCCATCCTGCTTCGGCAGGCGGATGAAGCGCTCCACCTGCGCCGGCAGGGGCAGCAGGGCGCGCATGGTGCCGCCATCCTCCTCCCGCACAAGCTTCAGGACCATGCAGGCGGCGAGGTTCTGGATGAAGGGGAAGGGGTGCGCCGGATCCACGGCCAGCGGCGTGAGCACGGGAAAGACCCGCTCCATGAACCAGCCGTCGAGCCAGAGGCGGTCGGCCTCGCTCAGCTCCTCGGGGCGGAGGACGATGAGGCCGGCCTCGCGGATCAGCCCGCGGAGCTCCCGCCAGGCGGCCTGCTGCGCCTCGATCAACACCTCCGCCCGGTCATGGATGGCGGCGAGCTGCTGCGGCGGCGTGCGGCCGTCGGGCGACCGGGTGGTGATGCCGGCGCCCTCCTGGCCGATCAGCCCGGCGACGCGGACGGAGTAGAACTCGTCGAGATTGGCCGCCGAGATGGCAACGAAGCGCAGGCGCTCGAGCAGCGGGTGGTGCTCGTTGCCGGCCTCCTCCAGCACGCGCGTGTTGAAGTCGAGCCAGGAGAGCTCCCGGTTGATGAAGCGCTCCGGCTCCTGCGCGGGGGTCTCGGCGACGGGCGGGGTGCGGGTCTCGGCGAGGCTCATGCGGGCACCCTACAGCAGGGTCGGGGATGGCGGGCAGCCGGTCTCGGCCAATGCCATGGATTCGTCATCCGCACCGAATCCCGGCAGGTCGGCCAGGGTGGCGCGCGCCAGCGCCCGGGTGACGCGGCCGCCGAGCGCGAGCGCAGCGCGGTCGAGCCGGGCGGCGGCCTCGGCGATGGCGGCCGCCTCGCGCGGCAGCCGGGCGAGGAGGAAGGCCTGCACCCCCTCCTCCACCCGGAGCTGGCGGTGGGCGAAATGCCGCCGCAGCAAGGCGGCGAGCAGGTCGTCGCTCGGCGGGCGGATGCCGGCGGCGGGCATGGCGCGCAGCCGGCTGCGGAGGTCGGGCAGCGCGACCGGCCAGCGGGCGGGCGGGGCACGGCCGGCCAGCAGCAGGTGCTGGCCGCGCTCGGCGCAGAGGTTGAGGAGGTGGAGCAGGGCGGCCTCCTCCGCCATGCAGTCGGCATCGTCGAGGGCGAGGCCGGGGCCAGCGGGCACCTCCGGCAGGCCGCGGAGGGAGGGGCCCAGCAGCACCGGCCAGCCGCGGCGCGCGGCGAGGCCCCGCAGCAGCAGCGACTTGCCGGCGGCGGCGGGGCCGTGCAGGGCGAGGCGGCGCTGCGGCCAGGCCTCGGGCCGGGCGAGCCAGGCCAACGCCTCGGCATTGCTGTCATCGGCCAGCACCGGCTCCGTCTCGACGGGTGCTGCGGCGGGCAGCGGCAGGGCGAGCTGCCGCGGGAGCGGAGCCGTCGTATCCAGCATCAGCCGGTCCGCGGCGGGTCGAGATAGAGCGGGCTCTCGAGGTAGCGGCGCAGCCAGTAGCGGGCGATGACGCCGATCACCGCCGCCAGCGGCACCGCCAGCAGCACGCCGAGGAAGCCGAAGGCCACGCCGCCCGCGAAGAGGGCGAAGATCACCCAGACGGCGTGCAGCTCGACCCGGTCGCCGAGCAGCCAGGGGTAGATCACGTAGCCCTCGATCACCTGGCCGGCGACGAAGACCGCCATCACCACCAGCACCCCGTTCCAGGTGCCGAACTGGGCGAGCGCCAGGGCCAGCGCGGTGACGAGGCCGGTGATGGAGCCGATATAAGGGATGAAGGAGAGGATGCCCGCCATCAGCCCGACCGTCAGGCCGAGCTCCAGCCGCACGGCGGAGAGCGCCGCGGCGTAGTAGACCGCAAGCAGGGCGCAGCAGAGCAGCTGGCCGCGCAGCCAGGCGGAGAGCACGCGGTCCGTGTCGCGGGCGAGCTGGCGGAGCGTCGCAGCGGAGCGGCGCGGCAG
Organism: Belnapia sp.; assembly: GCF_059504005.1. NCBI lineage: Bacteria > Pseudomonadati > Pseudomonadota > Alphaproteobacteria > Acetobacterales > Roseomonadaceae > Belnapia > Belnapia sp. The sequence goes on from NZ_JCACHU010000025.1 coordinate 70,857, forward strand.
CCAGGCATCGATGCGGCGGATGATCCGCGGCCAGTCGCGCAGCAGGTAGAAGGCGACGACGGGCGTGACGGTGACCAGGGTGAAGACGCTGAACAGCGCGATGCCGCCGGTGATCATCCGCGCGAGCGAGGTGCCGAGATAGGAGATGATCGACCCGGCCTGGCCGACCGCAAGATCCTGCAGGCGCTGGTCGAAGACATCCGGCCCGAGGCGCTCCGACAGGGCGGTCAGCGCATCCCGCACCGCCTGGCCGATGCCGAGGACATAGGCCGGCAGGCGCTGCAGCAGGATCGTCACCTGCGCCACCAGCAGCGGGTAGAGCAGCAGCAGGCAGAGCAGGGCGAAGGCAACGAGGGCCAGGATCATCAGCAGCGCCGAGACGCCGCGCGGGATGCCTATGCGCGTCAGCCGCGAGGCCGGCGGGTCGAGGAAATAGGCGATGACGGCGGCCAGCACGAAGGGGGTGAGGATCGGCGAGAAGAGCCAGAAGGCGAGGAACAGGCTGCCCGCGACGCCGAGGGCTAGGGCAACGCGCTGGGCGCGGGTCGCCACCGGCGGCGGGATGCGGGGGCGGGCCAGGGGCGGCGGCTCGGGCTTCATGGCCGGGGGCTGGGGCGGGACGAGGTTCATGGCCGCGGCCCGGGATGGTGAGTCCAGTGGATGGCCGAGACCACATAGGCGATGCCGGAGGCGAGCGTCGTCAGCGCCACGGCCCAGATCAGCGCGGTCAGCAGCCCGTCGGCGGCGAGGCCGAAGCCGGCGATGAAGAGGGCCAGCGCGGCGAGGGCGATCTGCAGGCAGGTGTTCAGCTTGGAGACCAGCAGCGGGCGGATGCGCGGCGGCTGGCCGAGCACCCAGAGCACCAGCACGCCGCCGACGATCAGGAGGTCGCGGAACACCACCATGATGGCGAGCCAGTCCGGCAGTCCGCCGATGGCGGCGAGCGTCACATAGACCGAGACGAGCAGCGCCTTGTCGGCCACCGGGTCGAGCATGGCGCCGAGCGCGCTGCGGGCATTGGTCACCCGCGCGAGCCAGCCATCGATGCCGTCCGAGATGCCGGCGCCGACGAAGACATAGAAGGCGAGGTCGAGGCGATGGTGCAGGATCAGCCAGATGGTCGCCGGCACGGCGCAGAGCCGCGCGAGGGTGATGAGGTTGGGCAGAGTGACGAGCACATGCGGCGCCGCCTCCCCTGCCCGCTCGGCCGGGCGCGTGTCAGCTTCCGGCAAGGCCCAGCCGCCAGGCGGGGCCCGCCTGTTCCAGCGCAATGCCGAGGGCGGCGAGCAGCGCCGCGGCCTCGGGCGGCGGGGCGCGCAGGCCGAGCCGGAGGCGCGCCGCATCGACGGCGATCGCCTGGACGTCGACCGAGGCGACCGGGGGCGCCCCGCGCAGCCGCCGCTGGAGTTCGAGCCATTCGCCCATGGAGCGATAGATGGCCCTTGCCTCGATCCAATTCGAGGCCGGCGCGGCGGCGGCCACGGGGGGCGGCGAGGCGCCCGGCACGCTGACGCTGCCGCCGAGCGCCGAGCGCACCCGGTTGGGGTCGAAGACCACGGTGATGCGGCCGGTGTAGCGCGTGGGCGCCGTCCGCTCCTGCTCGATGACGATGGAGCGGACCATGTCCTCGAGCCGCTGGTCGGACAGGTTGACCGGCGGCAGCCCGGCCTCCGACAGGGCGCGCTCCCAGGCGGTGCGGCGGCCGGCGGCCAGCGCCCGCTCGCGCGCCAGCACGCCGTTCTCGGCCGAGGCCTCGGCGGGGATGCCGCGCTGGGTGAGGTTCAGCGCCGAGGGATCGGGCATGGTGGCGACGGAGGGCAGCGCGGCGGTCTGCGCCAGGGCGGAGGTGATGGCCGGCGCGGCGGCGAGGGCCAGGCCCGCCATGCCCCGGAGGACGCCTGATCTGCCCAGCATTGCGCTTTCTCCTGCCATGCGGCCCGGCACAGGGGACGCGCCGGTGAAGGCGCGCTAGAAAGCCGCCGACTCCCCTTAGCCGATCGGAGGCCGCCCTGACCAGTTCCCCGCGAAACAGCCTGACCTACCGTGATGCCGGGGTGGATATCGATGCCGGCGACGCGCTGGTCGAGGCGATCAAGCCGATGGCCCGGTCCACCAGCCGGGCCGGCACCATGGGCGGGCTCGGCGGCTTCGGCGCGCTCTTCGACCTGAAGGCGGCGGGCTTCACCGACCCTGTGCTGGTCAGCTCGACCGATGGCGTCGGCACCAAGCTGCGCGTCGCCCTCGATGCCGGGCTGCACGGCACCGTCGGCATCGACCTGGTCGCCATGTGCGTGAACGACCTCGTGGTGCAGGGGGCGGAGCCGCTCTTCTTCCTCGACTACTTCGCCACGGGCAGGCTGCGGCTGGAACAGGCGCGAGACGTGATCTCCGGCATCGCCGAGGGGTGCCGCCGGGCCGGCTGCGCGCTGGTCGGTGGCGAGACGGCGGAAATGCCGGGGATGTACGCGGCGGAGGATTACGACCTGGCCGGCTTCTCGGTGGGGGCGGCGGAGCGCGGGGCGCTGCTGCCGCGGCCGGATGTCGGGCCGGGCGACGTGCTGCTCGGGCTCGCCAGCACCGGGGTGCATTCCAACGGCTTCTCGCTGGTGCGGCGGGTGGTGGAGGCGGCGGGGACCGGCCTCGGCGCCCCCTCCCCCTTCGGCGGCGGCACGCTCGGCGAGGCGCTGCTGGCGCCGACGCGGATCTATGTGAAGTCGCTGCTCGCCCTGCACCGGGCGGGGTTGCTGAAGGCGGCCGCCCACATCACCGGCGGCGGGCTGCCGGGCAACCTGCCGCGGGTGCTGCCGAAGGGCGTCGCCGCGGCGGTGGATGCGGGCGCCTGGACGGTGCCGCCCGTCTTCGCCTGGCTGGCCCAGGCCGGCAACGTGGCGCCGGAGGAGATGCTGCGCGTCTTCAATTGCGGGATCGGCATGGTCGCCGTCGTCGCGGCCGGAGCGGTCGCCGAGGCGACCGCCCTGCTGGAGGGCGCGGGCGAGACCGTCTTCGGCATCGGCACGCTGGAGCCCGGGGGCGGCGAGGCGCAGGTGCGGATCGGCAACCTGCCCGAGGGCTGGCCGCGATAGGGGAGCCGGACCGATTCAGACCCCTACGCCTGGCGGCGCCCCGGTCATCGGGCCGGCGAAGGTCCCGACCGCCATCCTGATCTCCGGCCGCGGCTCCAACATGGTGGCGCTGCTGGAGGCGGCGCGGGCGCCGGACTTCCCGGCGGAGATCGCCCTAGTCCTCTCCAACAAGGCGGATGCCGGCGGGCTGGCGCTGGCGGCCGCCGCCGGGGTGCCGACGGCGGTGGTCGAGAGCCGCCCCTTCGGCCGCGACCGCGCGGCGCATGAGGCGGCCGTCCAGGCGGCGCTGGAGGCACATGGCATCCGGCTCGTCTGCCTCGCCGGCTACATGCGGCTGCTGACGCCCTTCCTCGTCGGGCGATGGCCAGGGCGGATGCTCAACATCCATCCCAGCCTCCTCCCGGCCTTCCCCGGTCTCGACACCCATGCGCGGGCGCTGGCCGCCGGCGTCCGACTGCATGGCTGCACCGTGCATTGGGTCACCGAGGAGATGGATGCCGGGCCGATCCTCGCCCAGGCCGCGGTGCCGGTGCTGCCGGGGGATACGGAGGCGACGCTCGCCGCCCGGGTCCTCGCCCAGGAGCACCGGATCTACCCGGCAGCGCTGCGGGCGGCGGCGGGCGGGGCGCTGGCGCATCCCAACGGCTCGGCCGCGCTCGCCAACCCCTTGCCGAGCCCGCCCGCGCTTTCTACACCCCATTCCGAGAGCTGATGGGGACCGGACCGTGGCCGAACACCATGACCATTACGATTTCGGGGCCGTCGACGAGAAGGCGCTGCTCGTCGAAAAGGAGCGGGGCTGGGAAGGCTTCGTCCAGTTCACGACCTGGGGAATCGTGATCACCGTGTTGCTGCTGCTGGGGCTCCTGCTTTTCGTGGCGTGACGAAGGGGGGCCGGCCCCGAGGGCCGGCCCGGCTGCCTCAGCCGACGATCTCGGTGCCGGCGAAGAAGAAGGCGATCTCCGTCGCGGCGTTCTCGGCGCTGTCCGAGCCATGGACGCTGTTCGCCTCGATGCTCTCGGCGAATTCCTTGCGGATCGTGCCGGGCGCGGCATTGGCCGGGTTGGTGGCGCCCATGATCTCGCGGTTCCTGGCCACCGCGTTCTCGCCCTCAAGCACCTGCACCACCACCGGGCCGCTGATCATGAAGCTGACCAGGTCCTTGTAGAAGGGCCGCTCCCTGTGGACAGCGTAGAAGGCGCCGGCCTGGGCCTCGCTCAGCTGCAGCCGCTTCTGGCCAACGATGCGGAGGCCCGCCTCCTCGAACTTGGCATTGATCTTGCCGGTGAGGTTCCGGCGGGTCGCGTCCGGCTTGATGATGGAGAGGGTGCGTTCCACGGCCATGCTTGCGTTCCTTCGTGACGGTGGCGGCGGGATAGGCGGGCCGGGGCGCGGATGCAAGCCCAACCCGGCCCGCCCCGCGGCGTTGGGGATGCAGCAGAGGAGCGCCCCAATGGCCGATGACACGCTGAAGCCCCAGACACCCCATATCCCCCGGCCGCCGAGCCAGGCGGATATCGACCTGGTGAGCAGCCAGCAGGGCATGGTGTCCGACGAATGGGGCGAGGCGCCGGCGCCGAAGCCCCCCTCCCCGCCCGAGGCCGAGACCGAGGGCCAGCCCAGCTAGCCATCCTGCGTGACGGGGGGAGACGGCGGCGGTAGAAGGCGCGCATGACCGTGCTCGCCATCCGCGACCTCACCCTCCGCATCGCCGGCCGCGCCCTGCTGGAAGCCGCCGACCTCGCCGTCGATCCCGGCCGCAAGGTCGGGCTGGTTGGCCGCAACGGCGCCGGCAAGTCGACGCTGCTGAAGGCGATCATAGGCGACATCCAGCCCGATGCCGGTGAGATCCGCCTCGCCCAGCGCGCCCGGCTCGGCCATGTGGCGCAGGAGGCGCCGGGCGGGCCGGAGAGCCTGCTCGAGACGGTGCTCGCCGCCGATACGGAGCGCGCCGCGCTGCTCGCCGAGGTCGAGGCCGGGGCGGAGCCGCACCGCATGGCCGAGATCCATGAGCGGCTGATCGCCATCCAGGCCGACAGCGCGCCCTCGCGCGCCGCGACCATCCTCGCCGGCCTTGGCTTCGACGCGGCGGCGCAGGCCCGCCCCAGCACCGAGTTCTCCGGCGGCTGGCGGATGCGCGTGGCGCTGGCCCGCGTGCTCTTCCTCGAGCCCGAACTGCTGCTGCTCGACGAGCCGACCAACCATCTCGACCTCGAGGCGACGATGTGGCTGGAGGGCTGGCTGCAGCGCTTCTCGGGCGCGGCCATCATCGTCAGCCATGACCGCGGCCTGCTCGAGCGCTGCGTCGACGCCATCGCCCATCTCGACCGCGGCAAGCTCACGCTCTATCCCGGCGCCTTCGACAATTTCGTCCGCGTCCGCACCGAGCGGCAGGCGCAGCAGGCGGCGATGAACGAGAAGCTCGCCGCCGAGCGGGCGCATATCCAGAGCTTCGTTGACCGCTTCCGCGCCAAGGCGAGCAAGGCGCGCCAGGCGCAGTCGCGCATCAAGGCGCTGGAGCGGATGCCGGCGATCGAGAGCGTGGTCGAGGACCACGTGACCCGCTTCGCCTTCCCCGAGCCCGCCGAGCTGGCGCCGCCGGTGCTCTCCATCTCGGGGGGGAGCATCGGCTATGACGGGCGGGTGGTGCTGCGCGGCCTCGACCTCAGGCTCGACCAGGACGACCGCATCGCGCTGCTGGGGGCCAACGGCAACGGCAAGTCGACCCTCGCCAAGCTCTTCGCCGGGCGGCTGTCGCTGATGGGCGGGCGCGAATTCCGCTCGCCCAAGCTGAAGATCGGCTACTTCGCCCAGCACCAGACCGACGAGCTCGACATGGAGGGCACGCCGCTCTCCCACATGCAGGCGGCCATGCCCAAGACGACGGTGACGCAATGCCGCTCCCAGCTCGCGCGCTTCGGCCTCGACGTGGAGCGGGCGACGACGAAGATCTCGGCCTGCTCGGGCGGTGAGAAGGCGCGGCTGCTGCTGGCGCTCTGCACGCGGGAGGCGCCGCAGCTCCTCATCCTCGACGAGCCGACCAACCACCTCGACATCGACGCCCGCGATGCGCTGGTGAAGGCGCTGGCCGACTACAACGGCGCCGTGATCCTCATCAGCCACGACCCGCATCTGGTGGAGCTGGTGGCGGATCGGCTCTGGCTGGTCGGCGACGGCAAGGTCGCGCCCTTCGAGGGCGACCTCGACGACTACCGGGCGCTGCTCGGCGGCGGCCGCCGGGCCTCGCGGGCCGAGCCGGCCGGCGCGGCGCGGCCGTCGGAGCGGCGCGGGCGGGCGGAGAGCCGCACCGCCCTCGCCCCGCTGCGCGACCGGCTGAAGCAGATCGAGGCGCAGATCGCCAAGCTGCAGGACGAGGCGGCGGTGATCGACAAGGCGCTGGCCGACCCGCGCCTCTATGCCGGCAACAAGACCGACCTCATCAACCGCGCCACCACCCGCCGCGCCGTGATCAACAAGATCCTGCCGGGGCTGGAGACGGAGTGGCTGGAGCTGCAGGAGAAGCTCGAAGCGGCCTGATCAGCCGAGCTTCTCCACCGCCGTCAGCAGGCAGCCCGGCCGCGCGGTGTGGATGTTGACGAAGCGCGTGCGCGGGTCGGCGAGCGCGCGCTCGAGCAGCGGCGCAACCGCGCTGCCCTCGCTGACGGCGCCGAGGTCGTAGAGGCACATCTCCGCCCCGTCATAGGCGCGGACGGAGACGATGCCGTTGGCAAGGACGATGGGGGCAATCTCGTCCACCGCCTCGAAGGGCGCGCAGTCGCGGGCGTGCAGGAAGATCGGGCTCGGCGCCCAGTACACGCCCTGCGGATGCGGCAGGGCATAGCTGCCAAGCAGCATAGCCTCGCCGGGCTCGCCGAGTTGCAGGCAGTGACGGCAGGGGAAGCCGGGGCCGTCCACCACGCGGCGATGCAGCGGCTGCCCGCGGTCATCCGTGCCCGTGGCGCGCCAGCGCCGGGCCGTCTCGGTCGGGATGGGCGTGCAGCGGAACCGGGTCATGCGCGAGGTCTCCTTCGCCGTGACCCTCGCTTGGTCCGGGATGCTGCGCCTTCCGCCGGTTGCTCCGGCATGTCCGGGGGAGCCCAAGCCTCACGGCGGCGCGACCTTTGGGGTCCGCGGCGGGCCGCGCATCATTCATTTCGAAAATGATAGGCATGCGTCGAACGCATTGGCGCGGCCGGGCCATGCGGTCCATCTGGTGCGGCGAAGGCGGCCCCGGGCTGCCCAGCCATGAAGGACAGGATATGATCCGCTCTGCTCTCCTCGCTTCCGTGATTGCCCTTGGCGCCACCGGCGCCGCGCTGGCGCAGGAAGGCCCGCTGCTCGTTGGCGGCGGCGGCGACGGCGGCCCGCGCGTTGTCTACTCCACCACGCCCACCAACAACATCGTCGGCGGCGCCCAGGTGGCCATGAGCGGCGGCGAACTCGACCGCAGCTACAGCTACGGCGCGGTGACGAGCTTTCCGGGCCAGGCCGGCACGCTGGTCGGCGGTCTCGCCGATGGCGGCCCGCGGGTGATCTATGCCCCGCAGCAGGACAGCGGCGACCTCGCCAGCCTCCGCATCGGCGCGCCGCGCAGCTAGAGCAAACTCCGATCAGGTGGAACCACCTGGTCGGAGGTACTTGCTCGACCCGGCAACAAGCCAGAGCGGGTTCCGTGAGCCTATGCGAGCGGAAACCGCTGCAGGACGCGTGCCGTTCGACCTGGCTCACGGGACGCGCTCCAGCCTGTTGTTTGGTTGAGCGAATTACCCCGGAGCGGTCTCCGCCCGCGCCGGCTCGCGCAAGCCGCTCCGGCATCGTGTTCGGCCGGGCAAGCTCCGATCAGGTGGTCTCGCCCGACCAGACCTTGAAGCTTCGGTCCTCCGTGCCTCAGGCGTAGATGCCGACCTCAGGCGCTGCACCGTCGCGGAGGGTCCCGCGATACATGCCCGCGGTGCCGAAGGCGATGCCTGGCTCACCCGCCGCATCGACCGCGATGAGCCCGCCGCTGCCGCCATGCGCCGGCACCAGGATCTCGGCGATGTCGGCCGCGGCCTGCTGCACCGCCTGGCCGCGGTGACGCATCAAGGCGGAGAGCTCATGTGCCGCGGCGCAGCGGATAAAGGCCTCGTCGACCCCCGTGCAGCTCACCGCGACCGTCGCATCGGCCCAGGTGCCGGCGCCGATCAACGGGCTGTCGCCGACGCGGCCTGCGCGCTTGTTCGTCATCCCCCCGGTGGAGGTGGCGGCGGCGAGGCGCCCGGCGCGGTCGCGCGCCACGGCGCCGACCGTTCCCATGCGCGAGGGCAGGTCGTGGTCGAGGGCGATGCGCCCCGCCTCCAGGGCCGCCTGCAATTGCTGCCAGCGATGCTCGGTGCGGAAATACTCGGGAGGCGCCAGGGCGAGGCCCTCGGCCTCGGCGAAGCCGTCGGCTGCAGGCCCGATCAGCAGCACATGCGGCGTCCGCTCCATCACTGCGCGTGCCGCCGAGATCGGGTTGCGGATGCGCTGCACGCCGGCGACCGCACCGGCGCGGCGGGTGGCGCCGTCCATCAGCGCGGCATCCAGCTCGATCGTCCCGGCGGCGGTAAAGGTGGCGCCGCGGCCGGCATTGAAGAGCGGACAGTCCTCCAGCGTGCGCACCGCCTGCTCCACCGCGTCGAGCGCGCTGCCGCCCTGTGCCAGCACCGCGCCGCCGGCGGCGAGCGCGGCCTCCAGCGCCGCACGATGCTCCGCCTCGCGCGCCGCCGACATGTCCTCGCGCCGGATGGTGCCGGCGCCGCCATGGATGACGAGGGTGGTCCTCATGCGGCGGCTCCGGGGATGACGGCGACCTGGTCGGGATCCCAGAGCCAGGGCGGGTCCGGCAGCACGTGCACGCCCGCCTGGAAGCGCGGCGGCGGGCGGAAGCGGTCCGTCCCCGCCAGCACGGCGGCGCCGCGCGGCGTCAGGTGAAGCTGCGCGTCGCGCGAGACCAGCCGATTCGGGCCCTGGCGCAGGCGGCCGATCACCTCGCGCAGGATGAGGTCGGTAAGGTGGAAGACGGGATCGCCCTCTTCGAGGCGGCCGAGAAGGGCTGCCTCCTCCGTGATGCCGGCGGCGATGGCGCGCAGCACGCGGCGCTCCGTCTCGCCGAGCCCGTCCGTCGCCCAGGGCAGGTCGCGCAGGTGGCGGCGCAGCGCCGCGGCGAGGAACGGCAAGGCCAGCTCGCGCCGGCTGAGCGCGTCGAGCCCGCGCGGGTCGGGCGCGGCGAAGGCGGCCCAGGCCTCGGCCGCCTGCTCGATCTGCAGGTCGGACAGCGGCGCGGGGTGGAGCGCGCCGAGCTCGGCATCGCTCAGCCTCGGGAAGCAGCGTTCGCCATCGGCCGGCAGCAGCAGCAGTCGGCCGCGCAACAGGCGCTTCTCGGCCAGCAGCGAAAGGATGCGGATGAGCGCGATCTGGTCCCAGAGGTCGTGCTCGAACCAGAGCCAGACGGCCTCGCGCCGGTGCAGGCCGTTGAGCGCGGCATATTCGCGGCCGAGGCGGAGGCGCACCGCGGCCGGATCCTGCCCCGAATGCAGCGCCACGTAGCGCGCGCGCATGCCGAGCCAGGCCATCAGGTCGCCATCGTCCTGCGCCGGTCCGACGCAGACCGGATCGGCGAAGCAGAGGTATTCCCCGGCAATGCCGGCCGATTGCAGGCGGCTGCGGAGGTCGTCGCCGCAACGGAGGTGCAGGAGCGGCGTCACCGGCGGCGCAGGCCTGCCTGACCGGGGGCGGTTGCGAATCCCGTGTCGCGCGGCCTTGCGGCCATGCCTGTCCTCCGTCCCTTGCCGGCTTGATCGGCCAGCCTTGGCGAAGCATGCGACGGAACCGCAACCCCGCGCCACCCCCTTTGCCACGCCAGCCCGAGCGGCAGCGGCGTCGCGCAAGCGTGTCATCGAGACCATCGCAGGGGCTGCTGAGGCCGTCCCAGGCTCGCGCACAGGTCGGTAGGGCGAGGATCGTGGCACTGCGCAACGGCACTGCGGGGGCGGACAGCCTGCTTGGGACGACAGGGGGCGACCTGATCCTCGCCGGCGGCGGCAACGATACGATCTTCGGCGACAACTTCATAGGTGAGGGCCGTTCGGGCGGGCCGCTGCCGCCGGAGTCCAATTCCAGCGGCATCCTGCCCGGCCGCAACCTCATCCTGGCCGGCGCCGGCGACGACCGGGTCAGCGCAGGCATCGGTGCGGACACGGTGTTCGGCGGCAGTGGCAATGACTCGATCAGCGGCTTCGGCGTCTTCCTCGGCAGCCCGACCGGGGGCATCGGGGTGATCGACGCGGACGGGTCGGACCTGCTCATCGGCGGTGCGGGCAACGATACCATCAATGCCGGCGGCGCCGCCGACCAGGTCTACGGCGGTGCGGACGACGATGTCATCAATGGCGGGCGCGGCGCCGGCCAGCTCCACGGCGGCGCCGGCGAGGACCGGTTGCGCGGTGGCGAGGGAGCGGACCGGTTGGCCGGCGGGGGCGGCGCCGATGTCTTCATCTATATCAGGGATATTCCCTTCGGCGGCCCCGAATCCGGCGTCGGCCCCGGCGCGCGGGACGTGATCCTCGACTTCTGCCAGGGCGTGGACCGCATCGATCTTCGCGGCTACGCCAACACCTACGCCCAGGACCAGAAGTCGGTCTTCCTCGACGGTGCCGAGTTCGGCGCGAGCCTCGCCCTTCAGGTCCGCACCGTGGTCGAGGACGGGCATACCATCATCCAGCTCGTCACCGTCTACGGCGACCCGGGCCCGAGCGTCCCGCTGCCCACGCCGTCGGGGCCTTCGGAGGAGATCGAGCTCGCCGGGCTCTACGACCTGACCGCCGCGGATTTCATCCTGTTCTGACCAGGCTCGGCACATCCGTGGGCAAGACCTGCGGATGACGACGCCCGCCCCTGCACGAAGCGTCCGCGCGGGGGCGGCGCAGTCCCCGCCGCCATGGGACGTGGCGGCAGGTCATGGCGTTCGGGCGGCCCGGCAGGCGCGGGGGCTCAAGAGCGCCGCCTCGAAGGCATCGCGCAGCGTCCGCATGATGCGCTTGGCCGCGCCTGGACCGTCGGCGACGATGCCCATGCCGCGCAGGGCCGGCACCACCCGCTAGCCAGGCTTGCTGCTGGCCAGATCGCCCGGCACGTGCGGATGCATCTCCGGCGAGCCGCTTGAGGATCGGCATGTCGCCTACGGTTACGGGCTCTTATCGATTCGATGGCAGGCTCTGCTGGGATCCAGGGAGAAGATTGGATCATGCGGAAGCTTCGCCTCCCCTATGTCTGGCATGGCCTGGCGCCGCGGCTCCTGGCGGCGGTCGGCCTGCTGGCGGCGGTGGCGGCTGCCCTGCCGCTCATGGCGGACCGCATGCTGGCGCTGCAGGCCGAACGGATGGCGGCGGGCGCCGAGTTCACCGCGCGCGCCATCGCGGCCGGCCGGGCGACCTCCAACCTGCTGGCCTTCGCCAGGGCGACGGATGTGCTGGCCGTGGCGATGCCGGCGGAGGACCGGCAGCGCATCGAGGCCATCGCCGCGGACGAGCAGCAGCGGCTGGAGCGGCGGATGGAGCAACTCGCCCAGGTGCTGGTGGTGCCCGCCAACCGGGAGGACCTAGCCGCGGCCGCGGCAGGCATCGCCCGCTACCGGGTGCAGCAGGAAGCGATCCTCGCCGCCTCCCACGCAGGGCGCCTGGAGGAGGCGGGGCGGATCGCCCTTGCCGCCGCGCCCGAGGTCGAGGCCATCCGGCAGAAGCTGCGCGGCATCGAGCAGAGGGTGGACGAGCTGATCCGCGGCATGGCGCAGCAGGCAGCGGCCGAGATGCGTCAGGGGCGGGCCTGGCTGGCCTCGCTGGCGGCGGGCGGCATCCTCCTGGCGGTCGGCCTCGCGCTCTGGATCGTGCTGCGGCGCGTGACGGGCCCGCTGACGCGGCTCAGCCGGCGGGCGGATGCGCTGGCGGCCGGGCAGCTGGAGGAGGAGACGTCGGAGACCGGGCGGCGGGACGAGGTGGGCGCCATCGCCCGGGGGCTGGAGGCGCTGCGGGCGGCGGCGCGCCGGGCCAGGCTGCTGGAGGCGGAGGCGGCCACGGCCGGGCAGGAGGCCGAGGCAGCCCGGCTGCGGCAGCGGCAGGAGCTGGCGGTCGGGATCGAGGCGCAATTGGGCGCCGTGCTGGCAGGGCTCGCGGCCTCGGCCGCCGCGCTGGAGGGCAGCATCGGCACCCTTTCGGACCAGGCGGACCGCAGCGTCGGGCGGGCCGGCACCGCCGCGCAGCGGGCCGCGGAGGCGACGAGCCATGTGCAGAGCGTGGCCGCCGCGGCGGAGGAGCTGGCCAGCTCCGTCCAAGAGATCGGCCGGCAGGTCACCGAGGCCGCGCAGGCCAGCCAGCGCGCGGTGGCGGAGGCGGAGGCCGCGGACGGCACCATCGGCGGATTGTCAGAGGCCACGGGCCGCATCGGCGACGTGGTGCGGCTGATCGGCGACATCGCCGGGCAGACCAACCTGCTGGCGCTGAACGCGACGATCGAGGCGGCGCGCGCGGGCGAGGCCGGCAAGGGCTTCGCCGTGGTGGCGAGCGAAGTGAAGCAGCTCGCCGGGCAGACCGCCAGGGCGACGGAGGAGATCGGGCAGCAGATCGCCGCCATCCAGGGCGCCACGACGGAGGCGGTGCAGTCCATCAAGGGCATCGCCGGCATGGTCGCCCAGCTCGACCAGGTGGCGGCCGCCATCACCGCGGCCGTGGAGCAGCAGGGCGCCGCGACGCAGGAGATCGCCCGCAGCGTCGCCCAGGCGGCGGCAGGGACGACCGAGGTTTCCGCCACCATCGCCGAGGTCAGCGCCGGCGCCGGGGAGACCGCAGGCGCCCTGCAGGCGATGCGGCGGACGACGGCGGATGTCTCGCGTCAGGGCGGCACGCTGCGCGGCGCGCTCGGCACCCTGCTTGAGGGGCTGCGCGCCGCCTGACGCGGCCTCCGTTCGCCCTGGCTGACGGAGGCCGCTCCAGCCCGTCGTCGCGGCGGGCCGACTGCCCCGATCGGCGTCTGCCCGGGGTCAGATCGCCCGGAAGAAGTACTCGCCGAGCGTCTTGAAGCCGAGGCGGAAGAGGATGACGGTGTTCGCCGCGTAGAGCGTCTGGGTGGTCGGGTCCTGGGCGAATCGCTTGATGAAGCGCCCTTCGATGATGAAGCACTCGTCCTCGTAGCCGGCCGAGCCCTGGACGAGGACGGCGCGGCCCAGGCCGAGGTCGTACTTCCCGGTCGCCGCCACGCGCCAGTACTGGCCAATGCGGGCGGTGAAGCCGGCGCCCACCTCCTCGCGGGTGCGGCTGGGAACGAGGTAGGGCAGCGGCGGGGAGTAGAGGTAGCCTGCCGACAGCGTCACCCGGCCAAGGCCGAGATTGGCGATGGTGTCGACCAGCCGCCGGTCGGTGATGTTCTCGCCGTCGAGGCGGATGCGGCCGATGGCGTCGAACCAGGTGGTCGGCGCGATGCGCAGCCGGGCGACATAGTCCGAGGCGCGGCGGTCGAGGCCGGAGCCGGCATAGGGGCTCGAGACCTGGTCGTCGAACCGGAAGGAGCGGCCGATCAGCCCCTCGATCTGCCCGCCATTCGGGAAGTCCCAGGCGGCGCGGAGGGCGGTGTCGATGCGCGTGCCGCCCTCCTGCCGGTCGCGCCCGGTGAAGCGGTTGAGGGCGAAGAGGTTGGCGTCGGTGAACTCGAAGTCGATGCTGTCCTCATTCGGCACCCTGCGCTGCGGCCCGACCCGCGGGCCGGTGACGATCTGGACATGCGGCTCGATGGTCTGGCTGCCCCAGTTGCCGGCATAGCGCACGAAGGGCATCCGCCAGTCGAGCGCGGCGCGGATATTGCCGTTGAGCCGGTCGCCATTGGCCTCGGGCAGGAAGGTCGGCGGCTCCTGCAGCCCCTGCGCGCGGTAGGCGAGGCCGTCGGCCTGAAACTTCACCGTCCAGAGGCCGCCGAAGCGGTCCGTCTCCGGCCGCTGCCAGGAGACGCGGCTGGACAGCCGCTGGGTGGAGCTGCCGATGTCGCGGCTGATGCCGAGCAGCCCGGCATCCACGGTCAGGAAGCCGCCGAGATACTTGCCGTGCGGCGCGTGCTCGACCACGGCATTGGGCAGGACATAGGGAATCTGCCGCGTGTCGTCCACGCTGCGCAGGCCCTGATAGATGCGGCCGTCGATGCGGGCATAGGTCTCGGTGCCCCAGAAGCCCTCGACGAAGGCCTGGCTGGTCAGCACGCGGCGGTACTCGTAGCGGAAGGTGCGGAGATACTGCTCGGAGCTGGCGCGGTTGAGGTCGAAGCCGGCGCGCCAGTTCTCGTCGATGGTGAAGCGGCCCTTGAGGAAGATGTGGCCGGCCAGCTCGCGCTTGCCGCCGGTGTCGGTGCCGTTCAACCCGCCGATCGAGGCGCTGCCGGTGATCTCGCCAAAATTGAACAGCTTGCGGTATTCGAGGCCAAGGTTGGGATACTGCCGCGTCGAGAAGATCGGGATGACGGTGAGGTCGGAGGTGTCGTCGATCGCCCAGTAATAGGGCGTCTCGGCGAAGGCGCCGAGGAAGCGGGTATAGCCGAGCGTCGGGAACAGGAAGCCGGAGGCGCGCGGCGCGCTCGGGTCGGGGTGCGAGAGGTAAGGCGTGTAGAGCACCGGCCAGCCGCCCAGGCGCACGGTGGCGTCGCGGTAGGTGATGCGCTGCTCGCCCTTGTCCTGCGTGGCGCGGCGGGCCTCCACCTGCCAGAGCGGCGGCGCGGTCGGGTCCTCGGCACAGAGGTCGCAGGAGGAATAGACGACGCGGGCCAGCTCGTTGATCGTGCCTCCGGTGCGGCGGGCGCCGTTCGCCGCCATGCGGCCATTAGCGGCGAGCAGGGCGCGGACGCCCTCCAGCACGCCGTCGCGGAAGCGGTCCTTCAGCTCCGCCTCGTCGGCGAAGAGGACCTGGCCGTCCGGCTCCAGCAGCTGGACGTTGCCGCGGGCGGTGGCGATGCCGGTATTGCGGTCATAGGTGAACTCGTCGGCGCGCAGCAGACGCTCGCCCTGCCAGGCCTCGACCCGGCCGCGGGCGATGACGAGGCCCTTTTCGCGGTCGTACTCGACCTCCTCCGCCGTGAAGGTGACGGGGGCGTTGCGGTCGACCGGCTGGCTGCTGCCGCCGGCGATGCCGCCGAAGGGCTGGACGGCAGGCGCGCCCGAGCCGGGCACTTGGCTCATCCCAGGCGTGCCCGTCCCGGGCGCGGGCGCCACCAGCGAGGGGCGGATGGAGCTGTCGAGCGGCGTGTAGCTCGGCTGCTCGAGCTGCGCGAGGGCCGGTCCGGCCGGCAGCAGCGCGAGCGCCCCGCCGAGGAGCAGGCGCCGGCGGCGTGCGGGACGAGGGCTCATCCATCCTCCAGATGCAGCAGCAGGGCGAGGGCGAGCAGCAGCCCGGCCAGGGTCGGCGCCCAGGCGGCGAGGGAGACCGGGAGCGTCCCGGCCTCGCCGAATTCATTGGCGATCTTGTCGAGCACGAACAGCATGAAGCCGGCCGAGACGCCGGCCCCGATCATCTGCGCCACCCCGCCGCGGC
Source organism: Belnapia sp. (assembly GCF_059504005.1). Lineage (NCBI taxonomy): Bacteria > Pseudomonadati > Pseudomonadota > Alphaproteobacteria > Acetobacterales > Roseomonadaceae > Belnapia > Belnapia sp. Next base: position 86,518 of record NZ_JCACHU010000025.1, read on the forward strand.
GGGAGGAGCGCATGGAGAAGCCGGCCGACAGCAGCGCCATGGCGGCGGCCAGCAGGGGCAGCGAGAGCAGGCTCTGGAAATGCAGCCGGTGCCGCACGGCGGAGAAGCCGGCCGCCTCCAGCACCGCGATGAAGCCGGGCAGCGCCCAGACCGAGAGCGTGTCCGGCGAGGCGAAGCTGTTCTCGATGCGGTCCGGCGTCAGCTCGGTCGGGACGCTGAGCTCCTGCTTCAGCCCGGCGCTGCGGTCGGCGTTGAAGGGCACGGCATCCTCCAGCACCCAGCGCCCAGGCAGCAGCCGGGCGCGCGGCGCCTCGATCCGGGCCAGCGGCCGGTCATTGGCCGAAAGCCGCCACAGGGAGACGTCGGTCATGCTGAACCCATCCCGCGCCGCCTCCCGGTCGGAGACCGGGCGGCCGGAGAGGATGGCGACCCCTTGCTCCTCGATGCCGCGATCCGCCTGGCGGAGCCAGAGCCGGCCGCCGGCGAGCGCGGTGATGCCGGCGCTGGTGCGGAGATAGGCGTAGTCCAGCCGCTCGGCGCGGGCCAGCATCACCGAGGAGAGCGGCGAGATGGCGGCCGTGCCGAGCCCGCCGAACAGCAGGGCGACCGCGACCGGGCCGGAGAGGAAGCCCCAGGCGGAGATGCCGGCGGCGCGGGCCACCACCAGCTCCGAGGAGCGGGTGAGCCGCCAGAAGGCCAGCAGCCCGCCGAGCAGGATGGCGAAGGGCAGGATCTGCAGGGCGACGTAGGGCAGGCGCAGCCCGGCGATCGTCGCCACCAGGGCGAAGCCGGCATCCTGCCGGGTCGCGGCGCGGCGCAGCAGCTCGATGAAGTCGAAGAGCGAGACGAGCAGGGTCAGCCCCGCCAGCATCGCCACCGTCGCGCCGAAGAAGCGCTGCGCGACATAGCGCGTGAGGGTCACCGCCAGCATCATGGCGTGGCGGCGCCCGCGCCGCGGCGGCCGAACCACCAGTGCTGCGGCCAGCCCGGCGCGCCGGAAAGGATCCAGGCGGAGACGAGGCCGGGCAGCAGCGTGTTCAGCCAGATCAGCGGGATCAGCCGCGGCGTCCGCGCCGCGAGGTTGCCGGCGGTGAGGCCGAAGGCGAGCAGCGCCACCACCACCGCGATGCCGGTGAAGAGACGGAGGCTGCCGCCATGGCGGCGGAACTGCCCGGTCAGCGCCGTCGCCAGGGCGACCAGGGCATAGGTCATCGCCGTCAGCGGGCCGCTCAGGCGCTGGTGCGCCTCGGCGACGAAGCGTTTCAGGTCGCGCTCCGGGACATGCTCGGCCGGGTCGGGGTGGAGCAGCTCGCCGAGGGTGCGCTCCTGGGCGTTGCGGTAGCGGCTGTCCGCCTCGCCGCTGCGGGCGCGGGCGAGGTCGACGCTGTTCTCGCTGAAAGACAGGACGGAAAGGCGGAGTTGCGGCGCCGTGCCGGGCGGCGACCCGGCGGGCGGCGGCACCTTCTCCACCTGCTGGCGCTGGCCGTTCTCGAGGGTGACACGGGGGCCGTTGGGGCCGGGCGAGATATGCCCGGTCTCGGCGAGGATGGTGACCGGGGCGCCGGCCTCGCGCGCGTCATGCACCAGGATGCCGCGCAGCGTGCCGTCCGGGTCGCGGTAGCGGGCATAGACGGTGAGATCGTCGCCGACCGAGCTGAACACGCCCTCCTGGACCAGGATCGCCGCCAGCTCGTTGCGGATCTCGTACTGCCAGGCGCGGAAGGCGGCCTGGCTCCGCGGCACCACCCACAGATTGAGCGCGTAGCAGAGCAGCATCGCCAGCCCGGCGATGGCCAGTACCGGACGGGCGAGCTGCCATTGCGAGAGGCCGGCGGCGCGCATCACCACCAGCTCCCGGTCCGAGGCGAGGCGGACATAGATGAAGAGCGAGACGACGAAGGTGGTGATCGGCAGGATGATGGCGAAGAAGCTCGGCAGCAGCAGCCCGGTCAGCTCGATGAAGACGCTGAAGGACAGGCCGCGGTCGAGCACCAGCTCGATGAAGCGCAGCGACTGGGTCAGCCAGACGAGCGCCGCCAGGCCGATGGTCACGGCAAGCAGCGCGACGCCCAGCTGGCGGAAGATGTAACGGTCGAGGCGGCTCATCACGAATCAAGCGGTAGGGGCGCGCACCCTAGCCGCTGGCGGTGGCGGGGGAAAGGATCGGGGCCGGCATCGGACCGTTGGCGGGCCGGCGTTGCCCTCAGGGCAACACCTTGCCGGGGTTCATGAGGCCCTGCGGGTCGATCGCCGCCTTGATCCGCTGCATCACCGCGAGCTCCGGCCCGCCGCGCCAGCCCTCCATCATGTCGGTCTTGAGGCGGCCGATGCCGTGCTCGGCGCTGAAGCTGCCGCCCAGCTCGCGGACCACCTCGTTCACCGTCTCCATGATCGCATGGCTGCGGGCGAGGAAGGCGGCGGCGTCCATGCCCTCCGGCTGCTGCAGGTTCATGTGGATGTTGCCGTCGCCCATATGGCCGAAGGGCACCGGGCGGATGCCGGGCATCAGCCTGCGGCAGGCCTCGGAGGCACGGCGGATCAGCTCCGGCGTCCGCGAGACGGGGACGGAGACGTCGTTCTTGACCGAGGCGCCCTCGCGCTTCTGCGCCTCGGGATGCTCCTCGCGGATGCGCCAGATGGCGGCGCGCTGGGCCTCGCTCTCGGCGATGGCGGCGTCGAGCACCTCCTCGGCCTCCAGCGCCTCCTCCAGCACGGCTTCCAGCAGGGCGCGCAGCCCGGCATCGGGGCGGGTGGAGGCGAGGTCGACCAGCACGTAATGCTCGGCAGGCGTCGAGAGCGGGACGCTGCCGCCCTCGATCAGCCGGGCATAGAACCCGACGCCGGTGCCGGACATGTATTCGAAGGCGCGCACCGCCGTCTCGTCCCGGTCGCGGAAGCGGCGGAAGAGGGCAAGCGCCGCATCCTCGTCGCGGACGGCGCAGAGCGCGACCTCGCTTTCGCGCGGGCGGGCGAAAAGGCGGAGCACGGCGGCGGTGATGAAGCCGAGCGTCCCCTCCGCACCGACGAAGAGGTGGCGTAGCGCGTAGCCGGTATTGTCCTTCCGCAGGCGGCGGAGGCCGTTCCAGATCTGCCCGTCCGGCAGCACCACCTCGAGGCCGAGCATCAGCTCCCGCGCATTGCCGTAGCGGACGGTGGTGTTGCCGCCGGCATTGGTCGAGAGCACGCCGCCGATCGTCGCCGTCCCCTCGGCGCCGAGCGAGAGGGGGAAGAGGCAGCCGGCCCCGGCCGCCGCGTCCTGCGCCGCCTTCAGCACCAGGCCCGCCTCGGCCGTCATCGTCATGTCGAGCGGGTCGAGGTCGCGGATGCGATTCATCCGGGCGAGGGAGACGACGACCTGGCGGCCGCCCTCGTCGGGCGTTGCGCCGCCGACCATGGAGGTGTTGCCGCCCTGCGGCACCAGCGGCATGCCGGCGGCGGCGCAGAGACGCACCGCCTCGGCCAGTTCCACCGTACTGGCGGGGCGCAGCACGCAGGGGGTGCGGCCGCGATAGAGGAGGCGCCAGTCGGCGAGATGCGGCTCGAGATCGGCCGGCGCGGTCAGGAGGCCACGCGGGCCGAGCAGCGCGGAAAGGCGGTCGAGCAGCAGGGGCGGAAGGTTGTCGGACATGGCGGGAAGGTCGTGCCGAAGGGGGCCGGGGTCAATCGCCAAGCGCTGCCTCATCGAAGCCCGGCGCCGGCCGCGTCGCGGCAGCGATACCACCCTGCGGCGGATTCAGCTCCCGCTTACTCATCTCTCGGGTTTGTGCAATGTGACGGAACCGCTTCGCCGTTAGGATGAATATTGTATTCAATACAGTAGTCGTGTGACGAGGAAAGCAATGCCATTCCATATCTATGGCGCTTCGGGGTCAGATACTTTGCTCGGCGATGCCGGCTCAAATGATATCCACGGCCGCGGCGGTAATGACCTGATCTACGGCGACGGGCTGAACGGGCCCCGTCCGCCGATCTTCCCGGAGCCCTGGCCCGGCCCCGTCATCCACGACAACTGGATCGCCAGCGGCAGCGGCAATGACACGGTCTATGCCGGCTACGGCAACGATCATGTCTGGGGCGGCAGCGGCAACGACCTCATCATCGGCTACGGCTTCGCCGCCGGGAACGATCCCTATCGGAGCGCCCAGGCACGCGAGAGCGACGGCCGCGACATCCTCTACGGCGGCGACGGCTTCGACACGCTGTTGGGCGGCGGCGGCGACGATACCTTGGACGGCGAGGCTGGCGACGACGTGCTGGTGGGCGGCGTCGGCGCCGACCTGCTCACCGGCGGCAGCGGGCACGACATCTTCCGCTTCGGCGGCACCAACGTCCAGGCCAAGCTGCCGGTCTACGACACGACCGGGGACGTGGTGACCGACTTCCATCATGGCGAGGACAGGCTCGACCTCACGCCCTTCATCACCCCCTATATGCCAAAGCCGGCAGTGGACTTCCTCGGCGCCGGCGCCTTCACGGACGCCACCCACATGCAGGTGCGGGCGGCGGTCGAGGGTGGGCATACCGTGGTCGAGGTTTATGTCCCCTTCTTCATCGGCATGGGCCCGCCGCCCGGACCGAGCGCGAGCTTCACCCTGCTCGGGGAGCATCACCTGGTGAAGTCGGACTTCATCCTGTCCTGACGGCGCCTCCGGCGTGGAGCCTGATCGCGCCTCCGGCGCGTGGCCTGGTCGCGCCTCCGGCGCCGGGGCTTGATGGCGCCCGGCCTCCCGGGCTTCATGGCGGGCAAGGAATTGGAGGGAGGCCCGCCATGCGCGACCTGAGGATTGCCGCCATCGGCGGCGACGGCATCGGCCCCGAGGTGATCGAGGCCGGCTGCCGGGTGCTGGAGGCGACGGCGCGGGCCGATGGCGGCTTCGCCTGCCGGTTCGAGCGCTTCGACTGGGGCAGCGCCCTGTACCGCGCCAGCGGGCGGATGATGCCGGAGGACGGGCTCCGCCGGCTCGAGGGATTCGACGCCATCTTCTTCGGCGCGGTCGGCGCGCCGGACATCCCCGACCACGTCACCTTGTGGGAGCTGCGGCTGGCCATCTGCCAGGGCTTCGACCAGTACGCCAATGTGCGGCCCACGCGCCTGCTGCCCGGCGTCGCCGGGCCGCTGCGGGAGGAGCTCGGCCGGCAGATCGACTGGGTGATCGTCCGCGAGAATTCCGAGGGCGAGTATGCCGGCGTCGGCGGCCGCGCCCATCGCGGCCTGCCGATCGAGGTCGCCATGGATGTCGCCGTCTTCACCCGCGAGGGCGTGGCGCGCATCTGCCGCCATGCCTGCGAGGTCGCCATGAGCCGGCCGCGCCGGCTGCTGACCGTCGTCACCAAGTCCAACGCGCAGCGCCACGGCATGGTGATGTGGGACGAGGTCTGCGCCGAGGTCACGGCGCAGTACCCGGACCTCACCGTCGACAAGATGCTGGTGGACGCCATGACCGCGCGCATGGTGATGAAGCCGGGGACGATCGACACGGTCGTCGCCACCAACCTGCATGCCGACATCCTCTCCGACCTGGCCTCGGCGCTGGCCGGCTCCCTCGGCATCGGCGCGACGGGCAATATCGATCCCTCGCGGCGGCGGCCCTCGATGTTCGAGCCGATCCACGGCTCGGCCTTCGACATCACGGGGCGTGGGATCGCCAACCCGCTCGGCGCCTTCTGGACGGCGGCGATGCTGCTCGAGCATTGCGGCGAGCCGCGCGCGGCGGGGCGTCTGATGGCGGCGGTGGAGGCGGTGACGGGGCGCGGCCGGGTGCTGACGCCCGATCTTGGCGGCACCGCGACCACGGCAGAGGTGACGGCGGCGGTGATCGCGGCGCTGGAGGGGGCGAATGCCTGAGCGGCACCGCCCCCGGCGCACACGCTACCTGACGTTGTAGTTGGTCAGCCCGCAGGCATTCACGTTCCGCCGCTCCTGCGCCTGGCCGCCCGAGAAGACGATGCGCAGGTCGTAGTTGCACTCGCCCTGCGGCAGGCGGACGGGGAAGGTCGCACCCGGCTGCACCACGTCGTCGCCCAACCGGTCCGGACCCCAATTCTGCTGCGAGGAGGGCGAGGCGTAGAACTCCTCGATCACCCGGCCGCTCTGGTTCACCAAGTTGAAGGAGGGGTTGCCCTGCTGGGTGCTGCCCTGCTGCTGGTTGCGCTGGGGCCGCGGCGGCGGCCCGGCCTGCTGGCCGAGCACGAAGTCCGTCATGGCGCAGGTGTTGACGTTCCGCCGCTCCTCCGCCGTGCCGCCCTGGTAGACGATGCGGATGTCGAAATTGCAGTTGCCATCCGCCGGCAGCCGCACGATCCAGGAGGCGCCGGGCGCGATCACCTGGTCGCCCAGCCGGTCCTGGCCCCAGCTCCGCTCGGTCGAGGGCGAGGCATAGACCTCGTTCACCACATTCGGCGTGTTGTTGACGATGCGGAAGGATGGGTCGCTGGACTGCGCCTGCCCGGGACCCGCCCAGGCGAGGACACCAAAGGCCGCGGCCAACACCATGCGACGCAACATGCAACCCTCCGGATAAATCGGCCCGCAGGATTACCCGATCGGTCCGGGGGCGACCATAGGTTGCGCCCAGCCCGGCCGTACACGGCGGCGTCAGGCGATGGCGGATGCTCCCGAAGCCGCGCGCGGGTCAGCGCCGCGGGCGCACCTCGAGCACGGCACGGGCGACGAGGTCGTCGGCGGCGGGGCGCATCGCCTCCGGATGCGGCCGGGCCGGGCCGCGCGGGCGGCGCGACCAGACCACGGCTTCGGGCACCTCCACCTGGAAGCCGGCGCGGCGGAAGCGCCCGACCATGGCGGAGAGGCCGAGCCGGTTCACGTAGATTCCCGCCCGCCCGACCAGCGGGCTCGCCCAGAAGGCATCGCTGAAGCGGAGATGGTGCAGCCCGCCGCCGAGATGGTCCTGGAAGTCGATCCGGTGCAGGCCGATGCCGTCCGGCGCCGTCACCCGGCGGAGCTGGGCGAGCAGCGGGCCCATCTCGTCCCGCCGGACATGCTCCAGCACCGCCTCGCTCACGACGAGGTCGATCGCCCCGTCCGGGATGGCGCCGAGCGCGGAGGGGCCGCCATGCAGCAAGGTCGCGTGGCAGCGCCGCAGCACCGCGGCGCGGTCGGTGCAACCGGCGAGGTCCGGCACGGGCAGTCCCTGGCTGCGCGCCATGGCGGCGACCTGCTGGTAGGCCGCGGCCTCGGCCGGGGCGCTGTCAGCCGGGTCGACGAACCAGACATGCTCCAGCCCGAGCCCGGCCAGCACCGGGGCGCGCAGCACCATCCGCCCCGGCCCGACCTCGAGGATGGTGCGCGGCCGGCGGCCCATCAGCCGCGCCGCATCGCCGATCCAGGCCGAGGGCGCGCCGAGCAGCTTCGCCGGGTTGCGCGCATCGAAGGAGGGGCGCGCCAGGCCGAATGCCCGGGCGCGGTCGCCATGCACGCCGATCGCGGCGAGGCCGAGCTTGACCGCGAGCTTCACCCACCAGGGCACCGGCGCCCCGCGCGACAGCCCGTGCGGCGCGGGCAGCACGCGCCGGGGCCCCGCCATGTCCTCCGTCTGGTGTTCCGTCGCCACGTTGTTGACCCGATGCTGTCGCAAGTTTAGCGCAAAGGGATAGCCCAGAGCGATGGGGCTTGCCCACTTCAACCGCAGGAGACCCGCGTGAATCCCGTCGAGCACATCCGCCGGTACCAGGACGAACTCGCGGCCTGGCGCCGGGATCTCCATGCCCACCCGGAGACCGGCTTCGAGGAGGTGCGGACCAGCGCCCTGGTGGCGGCGCGGCTGGCCTCCTGGGGGATCGAGGTGCATCGCGGCATCGGCCGCACCGGGGTGGTCGGCGTGCTTCGGGCGGGCAATGGCGACCGGGCGGTGGGGCTGCGGGCCGACATGGACGCGCTCGACATGCCGGAGGCGAACGGCTTCGCCCATCGCTCGACCATCCCCGGCAAGATGCATGGCTGCGGCCATGACGGGCACACCACCATGCTGCTCGGCGCCGCCCGCTACCTCGCCGAGACGCGGAACTTCAACGGCACCGTCCATTTCATCTTCCAGCCCGCCGAGGAAGGCCAGGGCGGCGCCCGGGCGATGGTGGAGGAGGGGCTGTTCCGCCGCTTCCCCTGCAATGCCGTCTACGGGCTGCACAACCGGCCGGGCATGCCGGTCGGGCGGTATGGCATCCGCGCCGGGGCGATGATGGCCGGCTGCGCCTTCTTCGACCTCGTGATCCAGGGCAAGGGCGGCCATGGCGCCCGGCCGGAAAGCACCGTCGACCCGGTGGTCTGCGGCGCCGCCATCGTCTCCGCCTACCAGTCGATCATCGGCCGCAACGTGGCGCCCAACGACACCGGCGTCGTCAGCGTCACCGGCTTCAGCGCCGGGACGGCCTACAACGTCATCCCCGACCAGGTCTCGCTGCGCGGCACCGTCCGCGCCTTCCGCACCGAGACCATGGCGCTGATCGAGCGGCGGATGCGCAGCCTCGCCACCAGCATCGCCGAGGGTTTCGGGGCCGAGGCGCGGCTCGACTTCCGCGAGGTGACCGTGCCTGTCGTGAACGGCGCCGAGCAGACGGCGATGATCGCCGATGCCGCGGCCGCCCTGGTCGGCGAGGCCGCCGTCGACCGCAACCGCATCCCGGCCATGGGCTCCGAGGACTTCTCCTACATGATGGCCGAGGTGCCGGGCGCCTATATCCTGGTCGGCAACGGCGAGGGCGAGGCGGGCGGCTGCGAGGTCCACAATCCGCATTACGACTTCAACGACGCCGCGATCCCCTACGGCGCCGGCATCCTGGCTGCGGTGGCGGAGCGGGAGCTCGCGCCGATGAAAGGCTAGACCTTCGCAACGGAACCCGGGGCCGGGCGTTCGCTGTGCATCGGCCCCTCCCGGCCGACCCACCGCGAACCGAGGCCGGATGCCCGAACCGAGACACGCCCCTGCGCCCGCCCGCGGCCTGAGCGCGGCGGGCACCCCCGCCTCCGGCCTGCAGATGCTCCAGGGCGCGCTGCTGATCATCGCGGTGCTCTATTTCGGCCAGGACCTCCTGGTGCCCCTGGTGCTCTCCGTGCTGCTCGCCTTCGTGCTGGCGCCGGTGGTGCGCCTGCTGCGGCGGGTCTACCTGCCGCGCCCGGCGGCCGTGCTGGTCAGCGTGCTGCTGGCCTGCACCCTCATCTTCGGCATCGGCGGGCTGATGGGCCGGCAGGCCACCCTGCTCGCGGAGAACATCCCGAGCTACCAGGCGACCATCCGCCAAAAGCTGTCCGGCCTGCAGGGCGCGAGCAGCTGGCTCGACCGGGTGAGCGGCGCCGTCCAGGCCGTCGGCCACGGCATGGGCGGGGCGACCGAGCCGCCCGCCGCCCGCGCCGCGCCGGAGAGCGATGCCCGCCCGCCCCTGCCGGTCGAGATCCGCACGCCGGACCCGACGCCGGTCGACATGCTCCGCCGCGTCGCGGAGCCGCTGCTCGGCCCGCTGGCGACGGCCGGCATCGTCGTCATCCTCGTCATCTTCATCCTGCTCTACCGCGAGGACCTGCGCGACCGGTTGATCCGCCTCGCCGGCGCGCGGGATCTCCACCGCACCATGGCGGCGATGGACGACGCGGCCTATCGCCTGTCGCGCTTCTTCCTGGCGCAGACGGGGATGAATGCCTGCTTCGGCCTCTTCATCGCCGCCGCACTCTGGATGATCGGCGTCCCCAACCCGCTGCTCTGGGGCTTCGTGGCCGGGCTGATGCGCTTCGTGCCCTTCATCGGCGTCTTCATCACGGTGAGCGGGCCCATCCTGCTGGCGCTCGCCGTCGATCCGGGCTGGACGACGCTGATCTGGGTGTTGGCGCTGTTCGGCGTCTCCGAGATGCTGATGGGCCAAGTGGTGGAGCCCATGGTCTTCGGCCACTCGACCGGCCTTTCGCCCATCGCCGTGATCGCCGCGGCGACCTTCTGGACCTGGCTCTGGGGCCCGGTCGGGCTGCTGCTGGCGGTGCCGCTGACGGTCTGCCTCGTCGTGCTGGGCCGGCATGTCGATCGGCTGGAATTCCTCGAGGTGATGCTCGGCGACCGGCCGCCACTCGACCCGGAGGAAACCTTCTACCAGCGGGCGCTGGCCGGCGACGCCAATGCACTCGCCGAGCAGGCGGAACGCTGCCTGAAGGAGAGGCCGCTCGCCGAGTATCTGGATGCCGTGGCGCTGCCGGCGCTGCGCCTCGCCCAGGCGGATGCGGTGCATGGCGCGCTGCGGCCCGAGCGGCGCGAGGCCCTGCTGCGCAGCGTCGAGCTGCTGATCGAGGATCTGGAGGAGGAGGAGGATCCGCCGCCGCCCGAGGGCGAGGCGCCGCCCGAGCCCCTGCCCGCCGCCTGGCATGTGCCGGGCGCCGTGCTCTGCCTGCCCGGGCGCGGGCCCTTCGATGCCCTGGCGGCGAGCATGCTCGGCCAGGTGCTGACGCGGCGCGGCTTCGGCGTGCAGGTCGGTGGCGTGAGCGCGGTGCCGGGCGCGCCGCCACGGCTGATCTGCCTCTGCCTGCTGGAGGGCGGCAGCAGCAGCGCGACCGCCCGCTACCTGCTGCGCCGGGCGCGGCGGCGGCTGCCGGGCGTGCCGGCCATCGCCTTCGCCTGGTCGCCGGGCGGCATGGAGGAGAGCGAGGGCGTGCTCGCCAAGGCACTGCGCGCCGAGGGCGAATCGGCGCCGCTGCAACTGGCGATGACCCTGGCCGAGGCGCTGGACCTCGCGGTGGAGGCAGCCGGCACGGCGCCGCCGCCGGTGCTCACCGCGCCGGCGCCGAGGCCGGAGGCGCCGCCGCCGCTCGGCGTGGCGCCGGCTTCGGCCTGAGCGCTCACACCACGCTGTTGCGGCCCATCTCCAGGAATTTCTCCCGGCGGCGGGCACGCAGCGTGGCGCCGTCCAGCGCCAGCAGCGGCTCCAGGCATTCCCACACCTTGTCGCCGACGGCGGCAAGCGTTGCCGCCGTGTCGCGATGGGCGCCGCCCATCGGCTCCGGTACCACGGCATCGACCAGGTTGAGGCGGCGGAGGTCCTCGGCCGTCAGCTTCAGGGCCTCGGCCGCGGTCGGCGCCTGGGCAGCGTCGCGCCAGAGGATGCTGGCGCAGCCCTCGGGGCTGATGACCGAGTAGACCGAGTGCTCCAGCATCAGGATGCGGTCGGCCGCCGCCAGGGCGATGGCGCCGCCCGAGCCGCCCTCGCCGATGATGGTGGCGACGAAGGGCACGGGCGCCTCGAGGCAGGCCTCGATCGAGCGGGCGATGGCCTCGGCCTGGCCGCGCGCCTCGGCCTCGATGCCGGGGAAGGCGCCGGCGGTGTCGACGAAGGAGAGGATGGGCAGGCCGAAGCGGCCGGCCAGCTCGATGATCCGGTGGGCCTTGCGGTAGCCCTCCGGCCGGGCCATGCCGAAATTGTGCAGCACCCGGCTCTCGGTGTCGCTGCCCTTCTCCGTCCCCAGCACGGCGACGGCGCGGCCGCGGAAGCGCCCGAGCCCGCCGACCACCGCCGCGTCGTCGGCGAAGGCGCGGTCGCCGGCCAGCGGCGTCCATTCCTCGATATGGGCGCGGATGTAGTCGAGGCATTTCGGCCGGTCCGGGTGGCGGGCGACCAGGGTCTTCTGCCAGGGCGAGAGCTTGGCATAGGTGGTCTTGAGCAGGGCCTGCGCCTTGTCGCGCATCCGCCCGACTTCCTCGGCGACGTCGATCCCGCCGGCATCGGAGGTCCGACGCAGCTCCTCGATCTTGCCTTCCAGCTCGGCGATCGGCTTCTCGAAATCCAGGAAGTGGCGCATGGCGGGCGGGGTTAGCGGAAAAGCTGCCGCGGCGGAAGCGGGGCGCTTAGCGATTGATTCAACTCCGTACCCCATCCTCGGGCCCCGACCGCAAGCCCATCCGAGGACACCGATGCTGCGCTCCTTCATCCGCCGCGACGACCTGACCGACAAGGCCGAATGGCTGGACACCCTCTCCCGCCATGCCGGCGTCGGCCTTTGGGACGCCGTGCTGCACGAGGGGGATGCGATGCATCCGAAGGCGCGCTGGACCTGGTCGGCCGAGTTCCGCCGGCTCTGCGGCTTCGGCTCGGCGGCGGAATTCCCCGATGTGGTGCAGTCCTGGTCCGACCGGCTGCACCCGGAGGACGTGGCGCCGACCTTCGCGGCCTTCACCGCCTCGCTCGCCACCGGCCGCGGCTACGACACCACTTACCGGCTGCGCTGCAAGGACGGGCAGTACCGCTGGTTCCGCGCGACCGGCGGGGTGATCATGGGCCATGACGGCAAGCCGCGCCGCGCCTGCGGCTCGCTGGTCGACATCCATGCCACCGTCGAGTCGGAGGCCGCGCACCGGACGCGCCTCCAGGAGATGTCCGGGCGCTTCGAGCGGGAGATGCTGGAGGTGGTCACCGCCCTGGCCGGCGCCGCGGAGGCGCTGCGGGCGGACGCCTCCGCGCTGCATGCGGCCGCCGAGCGCACCTCCGGCCAGGCCGCGACGGCGGGCACGGTCGCCGGCGAGACCACCGGCAATGTGGGGGCCGTCGCCGCCTCGACCGAGCAGGTCACCGCCTCCATCCAGGAGATCGGGCAGCAGGTCGTCCGCTCCACCCAGGCGACCAGCACGGCAACCGAGCAGGCGCGCGGCGCGACCGAGGTGGTGCGCAGCCTGATCGAGGACGTCCAGTGGATCGGCGACGTGGTCAAGCTGATCAGCGACATCGCCGGGCAGACCAACCTGCTGGCGCTGAACGCGACGATCGAGGCGGCGCGCGCCGGCGAGGCCGGCAAGGGCTTCGCCGTGGTGGCGAGCGAGGTGAAGACCCTGGCGGCGCAGACGGCGAAGGCGACGCAGGACATCACCGTGCGGATCAATGCCGTGCAGACCGCGACCGACAGCGTCGCCGCGGCCATCGGCGGCGTCGCCGAGACCATCCAGGAGCTGAACGGCACCGCCGCCGCCATCGCCGCGGCGGTGGAGCAGCAGGGCGCCTCGACCCAGGAGATCGCCCGCAGCATCCAGCAGGCGGCCGAGGGCACGCATGCGGTCTCGGCCACCATCGCCCACATGTCGGACGCGGCCAAGGAAACCGGGGACGGATCCGGCCGCATCGTCCAGGCGGCCGACGGGCTGTCCAGCCGCGTCTCGGAACTGCGGCAGCATATGGGCAGCTTCCTCGAGGGGATGCGGGCTGCCTAGGGCAGGTCGGGTTCCCTGGACATGTTCCGGGCCGTTGCTGACGGAGCAGATTTTCGCCTCTGGACGAAGCCGTCCTGCGGCAATCCGCTCTAGCCCTCGGCCAGCGGGTGATGCGCCTCGACCAGCGCCCGCAGCCGCTCCTCCATCACCTTGGTGTAGATCTGGGTGGTGGCGATGTCGGCATGGCCGAGCAGGATCTGCAGGCTGCGGAGGTCGGCGCCGCGGGCCAGCAGATGACTGGCGAAGGAATGCCGCAGCACATGCGGCGAGACCCGTTCCGGGGCGAGGCCGGCCGCCATCGCCGCCTCCTTCAGCAGCAGGCCGAGGCCCTGGCGGGTCATGTGCCCGGCCGCGCCGCGGGAAGGGAAGAGCCAGCGGCGCCGGCGGTCGCCTGCGGGCGCCTCCTCCGCTCCGGCGCGGGCCTCGGCAGCGGCCTCCCGGGCGCGGGGGGAGATCGGCACCAGCCGCTCCCGTCCGCCCTTGCCGCGCAGCGCGATCATCGGCTGGTCGGCCCGCAGTGCCGAGGCGGGGAGCGTGACCAACTCCGTCGCCCGCAGCCCGGCGCCGTAGAGCAGCTCGATCGCGGCGACGGCCAGCGGGCCACGGCCCTTGGGCAAGGTGGCGGCGCCGGCGAGCAGGGCGGCGACCTCCTCCTCGGCCAGCGGCCTGGGCAGGGGCGGGGTCGGGCGCGGGCCGTCCAGCAGCTCGGTCGGGTCGTCGGGACGGATGCCCTCGCGGGCGAGGAAGCGGTAGAACTGGCGCAGCGCCGAGAGCCGCCGCGCCGCCGTCCGCGGCTTCAGCCCTAGATCGGCCAGCGAGCGGAGGTAGTCGCTCAGCGGCTCGGGCCCCGCCGCCTCCGGCGCCAGGCCGAGCCGGGCGCAGAAGGCCGCGAAATCCTCGAGATCGGTCGCATAGGCGGCCAGGGTGTTGCGGGCGGCGCCGCGCTCGGCCGCCAGCATCTCGAGGAAGGCTTCGCGGAGGGCGCCGGCCAAGGGGTCAGCGGGTCTGGAAGCGGTCGTTCGGCAGGGTGCGCTCCACCGCGGTCGGGGTGGCGGCGGGTGGGAAGGCGCCCAGCGCCAGCAGCCCAGCCGCCGCCAGGGCAAGCAGGATCACGGCCAGCAGCAGGATGGGGCGGCGGAACATGGGCGGCTGAGCTCCTAGAGCAGGATCGCCGAAGGCTGGAACGGCCGTAGGCGGGAATCATGCGACGTGACGAAAGGGAAACACCGGCCTCTGTAACGAAGCCCGCCCCATCGCATCGGGGCCGCGGTGTGCTAGCCTCTTGGCATCGTGTCGCGCAACACCGCCAACGCCATCGTTCCACAGGGCGCAATCCAGGACCCGGAGACGGCCATCTGGACCGGCCCGCCCGCGCCTGCGCGGCGGCCGGAGCGCAGCATTGTGCTGGTGGGAATGCCGGGGGCGGGGAAGACCTCCATCGGCCGCCGCCTGGCGCTCCGCCTCGGCCTGCCCTTCCTCGACGCCGATGCGGAGATCGAGGCGGCCGCCGGCCTGCCCATCACCGACATCTTCGCCCGCTATGGCGAGGCGCATTTCCGTGACGGCGAGCGGCGGGTAATCGCCCGGCTGCTGGCCGGGCCGCCGCTGGTGCTGGCGACCGGCGGCGGCGCCTTTGTCGATGCGCGGACGCGGGATGCCATCCGCGCCTCCGGCGCCGTCTCGGTCTGGCTGCAATGCCGCATGGCGACGCTGCTGAAGCGCGTCGCCGGGCGGGAGCACCGGCCGATGTTCCTCAACGCCGACCCGGCCGAGGTGCTGGAGCGGCTGATGGCGGCGCGCCACCCCCTCTATGCCGAGGCCGATATCGTGATCGCCTGTTCCGACGAGAGCCCCGAGGTCACCACCCGCCGGGTGCAGCAGGCGGTGGAGGGCTGGCAGCCCCCTGCCCGCCTCTCCGTCCCGCTCGGCGAGCGGGGCTACGACATCCTGGTCGGCGAGGGGCTGCTGGCCCGGGCGGGGGCGCTGCTCGCCCCGGTGCTGCCGGCCCGGCGCGTGGTGGTGGTGTCGGACGAGGTGGTCGGGCCGCTCCATCTGCCGGTGCTGCGGGCGGGCCTCGCCGAGACCGGCACCGCCATCCTCGCCGAGATCACCATCCCGGCCGGCGAGGCGAGCAAGAGCCTCGCCCAGGTGCAGCACCTGCTGGAGCGGATGCTGGGCGCAGGCGCCGACCGGCGGACGGCGGTGCTGGCGCTCGGCGGCGGGGTGGTGGGCGACCTGGCCGGCTTCGCCGCGGCGATCGCGCTGCGTGGCCTGCCCTTCGTCCAGTTGCCGACGACGCTGCTCGCCCAGGTGGACAGCTCGGTCGGCGGCAAGACGGGGGTGAACCTGGCGCTCGGCAAGAACCTGGTCGGCGCCTTCCACCAGCCGCGGCTGGTGCTGGCCGATACCGGGACGCTCGGCACGCTGCCGGTGCGGGAGCTGCGGGCCGGCTATGCCGAGGTGGCGAAGCACGGGCTCCTCGCCGGCGAGCGGCTCTGGCGCTGGTGCGAGGCGCATGGCCCGGCGCTGGTCGAGGGCGACCGGGAAGCGCTGGTGACCGCCGTGCTCGAGAGTTGCCGGCTGAAGGCCTCCGTCGTCGCCGGCGACGAGCGGGAGGAGACGGAGGAAGGCGGCCGGGCGCTGCTCAATCTTGGCCATACCTTCGGCCATGCGCTCGAGGCGGAATGCGGCTATGGCGGCATGCTGCTGCATGGCGAGGCGGTGGGGGTCGGGCTTGGGCTGGCCGCCAGCCTCTCGGCCCGGCTCGGCCATTGCAGCCAGGAGCTGCCGGGGCGGGTGATCGCCCATCTCCAGGCCTGCGGCATGCCGGCGCGGATCGGCGACCTGCCGCGGCGCTTCTCGGCCGCGGCGCTGCTCGGGCGCATGCGCAAGGACAAGAAGGCCCGGGAGGGGATGCTGCGCTTCGTGCTGCTGCGCGGCCCGGGCGACGCCTTCACCGCCGGCGACGTGCCGCCCGAGGCCGTCGAGCGGCTGCTGCTGGATGAGGGCTGCGACGGCTAGAACGGTACCGCTCGACCCGACTCACGGACCCCGCTCGAGCCTGTTGCTTGGCCGAGCCAATACGGCCGATCCGGTGAGCCCGCCTGACCGGAGTTCGCCCTAGCCAGGCTCCTGAAGCAGGCGGAGGGTCGATCTCCCCTCGCCTTCCGTCAGCTCGGCGGCGATCTGCCGGGCCAGCGCCTTCACCACCGTCTGGCCGAGCCCCGACGTGCCGCCGCAGCCCGGGCTGCGGCCATGGGCCTCGACCTCGGCCAGGATGGCGCCGTCCTCCAGCCGGGCCGAGAGCTGCACGGGCCCGCCACGGCGCAGCGCCTGGGTCACCAGCTCCGACAGGATGAGGGCGAGGGGGATGGCGCGCTCGGCATCGAGGGTCAGCCCTTCGGGCGCTGCGGTGCGGATATCGGCGGCCGGGTGGTGCACCGCCGCGCCGGCGGCCAGCTCGCGCAGCATGTCGGAGAGGCGGATGTTGCGCAGGTCCGGGCTCTGCTGCAGCGCCCGGTGCGCCTCGGCCACGGCCTGGACGCGGGCGGTCGCGGCCTCCAGCGCCTCGCGCGCCGCCGGTTCCTCCACCCGCCCGGCCTGGAGGCGGAGCAGGGCGGCAACCAGCTGGAGGCTGTTCTTGATGCGGTGGTCGGCCTCGCGGGCCAGCTGCTCGCGGGCGACCAGGGCCTCGCGCAGCCGGTCCTCGGCGATGTGGCGCTCCTCGGTATCGGTGCAGGTGCCGACCCAGTGGCGGACCAGGCCGGCCGCATTGCTGACCGGGGCGGCCTTCACCCGGTGCCAGCGATAGCGGCCCTCGCGGTCGCGCAGCCTGGCGTCCACGTCGTAGTCCCGCCCCTCGGCCCGCGCGGCGGCCCAGGCGGCGGCGAGGCCGCCACGGTCCTCCGGATGCACCAGATCGGCCCAGCCGCCGCCCCGAAGCCGGTCGAGGTCGAGGCCGGTCAGCTCCCTCCAGCGGGAATTGACATAGTCTGGCTCGCCATTCGCATCGGTCTGCCAGACCAGGTGGGGCATGGCCTCGGCGAGGGTGCGGAAGCGCGCCTCGCTGTCGCGCAGCGCCCGCTCGGCCCGCTTGCGGGCGTCGATATCGGTGTTCACGCCAAGCCATTCGACGATGCGGCCGGCAGCATCGCGCAGCGGGGCGGCGCGGGCGGCAGTCCAGCGCCAGCGGCCCTCCGGGCCGCGAAGGCGGTATTCCACCTCGTAATTCTCGCCGCTGGCGACGGTCCTGGTCCAGCGGTCGCGCACCCGGTCCCGGTCCCCGGGATGCAGCGCATCCAGCCAGCCCCAGCCAACGGACTGCGCCGGCGTCTGGCCGGTGAGCGAGGCCCAGCCGCCCGTGCTGATGAGCATGCCGTCCGCCGCCGCGGTCCAGACCGCAAGCGCCCCGGCCTCGACCAGGGCGCGGTAGCGGGCATCGAGGCCGATGCCGGCCTCCGGCGGATCGGTCCAGGCGAGGATGCCGCCGGCGATGCGGCCGGCGCGGTCGCGCACCGGCGCGGCGCTGCATTGCAGGCTGCGCTCGGCACCGTCCCAGGCGCGCAGGACGAAGGGTTGGCGGCTGACGGGCTCGCCCTCGGCCAGGGCGCGGGACAGGGGCAGCTCCGCCGGCCCGGCGGGCGGGCGGCCATCGGGGTGGTGGATGGTCCAGCCGGTGGCGGAGGTGCCGCTGGCCAGCAGCTCCGCCGCCTCCCCCCCGGACAGGCCGAAGCCATGGCGGCTGAGGCGGCGCAGCCCCCCGTCCGGCCCGGCGATGGCAAGGCCGAGCGGCGCATGCTCCAGCACCGCATCGAGCATGGCGGCAGCGGCCTCGGCCTTGCGCAGCCGGTCGTGCAGCGCGGTCACGTCGCGGAGCTGGACGAGGACGCCGGTGACGATGCCGTCGCGGGAGCGGAGCGCGGAAGCCTCGGCATCCCAGAGCCGGCCGGAGGCGCCGAGGGGCAGGGCCTTGCCCTCGACGCGGCGGGGCCGGCCAGTGGTCCGCACCAGGTCGAGCGGGGCGAGGTGCCCGCCCTTGGCGAGACCTGGGAAAATCTCCGCGGCCGGGCGGCACTCGAGCTCCGTGCGGTCCTGGCCGCAAGCCGCGGCGAAGGCCGGGTTCACATAGAGCAGGCGGTGGGTCGGACCGGCGATCACGGCAACCGGATGCGGCGCAAGCTCGGCGAAGCTGCGGACCGCATCGATGTCGGGCGCCGCTCCTCGGCCTTCCTCTGGCACGCTCCGCTCCTCAGGCCCGGGGCCCATCGCCCAAGCATCCTAGGCCCTGCGCCGCTAGGGCGCGATGCCTATGCAGGCGCATCGGATCAAAGGCGCGGGAGCCGCCGGTGAGCGAGGGAACTGCTCGACGACTACACCGAGAAGTATTTCGCGCGCGGGTGGTGCAGCACGATGGCGCTGGTCGACTGCTCCGGATGAAGCTGCCATTCGTCGCTGATCGAGACGCCGATGCGCTCGGCGCCCAGCAGCCGCAGCAGCGGCACCTGATCCTCCAGCCGCGGGCAGGCCGGGTAGCCGAAGGAGTAGCGGCCGCCGCGATAGCCCTGCTGCAGCATCTTGTCCATGTCGCGGTCGTCCTCCCCGGCGAAGCCCCATTCGGCGCGGATGCGCTTGTGGACATATTCCGCCATCGCCTCCGCCATCTCGACGCTGAGGCCGTGCAGGTAGAGGTAGTCCTGGTAGCGGTTCTCCTCGAACCATTCCCGCGCCATGTCGGAGGCTTTCTGCCCGACGGTGACGACCTGCAGGCCGATGACGTCGCGGCGCTCCGGCCCGTCGCCGATGTCGCGGATGAAGTCGGCGATGCACTCGCCATCCTGCTTCGGCTGGCGCGGCAGGGTGAAGCGGCAGGCCTCGGTCACGCCGTCCTCCTCGAAGAGGATGAGGTCGTTGCCCGCGCCGGCGCATTTCCAGTAGCCGTAGATGGCCTGGGGCCGGAGGATGTTCTCCGCATCGGTCAGCGCCAGCATGCGCTTGAGGACGGGGCGCAGCTCCTGCTTCGCCCAGCCGATGAAGTCGTCGAGCGAGCGGCCCTGCTTCCGGAAGCCCCACTGGAATTGATAGAGGCTGCGCTCGTTGATGAAGGGAATTATGGCCTTGGGCGCCGCCTCGATGACGCGGGCGCCCCAGAAGGGCGGCGCCGGCACGGGTTCCTCGGCGGTGAGCCGCCGCCGCCGCGCCTCGGCATAGGCGACGTCGACGGGCGCGAAGCCGCGCGGGTCGGCGGTGCCGAGGGTGCGGGCCTCGTTGCGCGACTTGCCCTTCCGCTTTGACTGCAGGGCGGCGAGGTAGTCGTCGAAGCCGTTGCCCGTCACCTTGTCCATGAGGTGCAGGCCGTCGAAGGCATCCCGCGCATAGGCGACGCGGCCGGAGGCATAGGCGCGGACGCAATCATCCTCGACATAGTTTCGCGTCAGTGCGGCGCCGCCGAGCAGCACCGGCACGTCGATGCCGATGCGGCTCATCTCCTCGAGGTTCTCGCGCATGACGACGGTCGACTTCACCAGCAGGCCGGACATGCCGATGGCATGCGCCCTGTGTTCCCTGACCGCCGCCACCATGTCGGCCAGCGGCACCTTGATGCCGAGATTGACCACGCGGTAGCCGTTGTTGGTCAGGATGATGTCGACCAGGTTCTTGCCGATGTCGTGCACGTCGCCCTTCACCGTGGCGAGGACGATGGTGCCCTTCTCCTGGCCCTCCACCTTCTCCATGAAGGGTTCGAGATAGGCGACGGCGGCCTTCATCGTCTCGGCGCTCTGCAGCACGAAGGGCAGCTGCATCTTGCCGGCGCCGAAGAGCTCGCCGACCACCTTCATCCCATCCAGCAGCACGTCGTTGATGATGGAGAGCGGGGCGATGCCCCGGTCGAGCGCGTCCTGCAGCTCCTCGTTCAGCCCCTTGCGGTCGCCGTCGACGATGCGGTCCTTGAGGCGGCCCTCGACCGTCTCGGCGCGGACCTTCTTGACGTTGTCCGCCGCCTTCCGGCCGGAGAAGATCTCCAACAGCTTCTGTAGCGGGTCGTAGCCCTCGCGCCTGCGGTCGAAGATCAGGTCCTCGGCGACCTCCACCTCCTCCGGCGGGATCAGGTGCAGCGGCTTGATCTTGCTGACATGCACGATGGCGCCGGTCATGCCGGCCTTCACGGCATGGTCGAGGAAGACGCTGTTCAGCACGTGGCGCGCGGCCGGATTGAGGCCGAAGCTGATGTTGGACAGGCCGAGGATGATCTGGATGTCGGGGAATTCCTCCCGGATCATCCGGATGCCCTCCAGCGTCCACTGGCCGAGCTTGCGGTCGTCCTCGTTGCCTGTGGCGATGGTGAAGGTCAGCGGATCGATCAGCAGGTCGGACTGCGGCAGGCCATGCTTGTTGCAGGCGAAGTCGACCAGGCGGCGGGCGATGCGGAGCTTGTCCTCCGCCGTCTTCGCCATGCCGACCTCGTCGATGGTCAGCGCGATGACGGCGGCGCCGAATTTCCTGGCGAGCACCAGCCGGTCATGCGCCGCGCCCTCGCCATCCTCGAAATTGATCGAGTTGATGATCGGCTTGCCGCCATGCAGCTTGAGCGCGGCCTCGATCACCGGCGTCTCGGTGCTGTCGATCACCAGCGGCGCGTTGACCGAGGAGGTGAAGCGGGTGACGACCTCGTTCATCTCGGCCATCTCGTCGCGGCCGACGAAGGCGGTGCAGATATCGAGGCTGTTGGAGCCCTCGCCCACCTGCTCGCGGCCCATGGCAACGCAGCCGTCCCAGTCATGCGCCGCCTGCCGCTCGCGCCAGGCCTTGGAGCCATTGGCGTTGCAGCGCTCGCCGATGGAGAAATAGGCATTCTCCTGCCGCAGCGAGACCGCGCCGTAGAGCGAGGCGACGGAGGGGATCCAGTGGTACTTGCGGGCGACCGGGGCCGGCCGCCAGGAATCATGCTTGCGCAGCATGGCATCGAGCGCCGCGATATGCGGCGTCGAGGTGCCGCAGCAGCCACCGATCAGGTTCACCCCGTCTTCGCGGACGAAGCGCTCCATCCAGCTCGCCATCTCCGCGGCACCGAGCGGGTAGTGGGTCTTGCCGTCCACCAGCTCCGGCAGGCCGGCATTGGGCTGGACGCTGATCAGGCCCGGCCAGTTCTGCGAGAGGAAGCGGACATGCTCGGCCATTTCCTGCGGGCCGGTGGCGCAGTTGAGTCCGATCAGCGGCACGTCGAGCGCATGCACCACGGTGGAGGCGGCGGCGATGTCGGGGCCGACCAGCAGCGTGCCGGTAGTCTCGACCGTCACCTGCACGAAGATCGGCAGGTCGCGCCCGGTCTGCTTGAGCGCCGCCTTGGCCGCGTTCACCGCCGCCTTGATGAAGAGCGTGTCCTGGTTGGTCTCGGTCAGCAGCGCATCGACGCCGCCGGCGATCAAGCCGCGGCACTGCTCCTCGAGGGCCGCCTGCAGGTCGTCATACTTGATGTGGCCAAGGCTCGGCAGCTTGGTGCCCGGGCCGATATCGCCGATCACCCAGCGGTCGCGCCCGTCGGAGAAGGTCTCGGCCGCCTCGCGGGCCAGCTCGCCGGCGAGCTTGTTGATCTCAAAGGCGCGCTCGGTCAGCTCGAACTCGCCCAGCGTCACCGGCGAGCCGCCGAAGCTGTTGGTCAGCACCATGTCGGCGCCGGCCTCGAAATAGCCGCGATGGATCTCGCGCACGAGGTCGGGGCGGGAAAGGTTCAGCACCTCGGTGCAGTTCTCCTTGCCCCAGTAGTCCTTGTCGACATCGAGGGTGAGGGCCTGCACGCGGCTGCCCATGCCGCCGTCGCAGAGCAGCACGCGGTCGTGGAGGGCCTGGAGCAGGGGGGGACGCGCCATGGGGGGAGGGCTTCCTAGAAGGTCAGGGCAGGCAGGGCGGCGACGGGCACGGCAAGCCGGCGGGCCGGCCAGAGGCGGACGGCGAGCGGGCCGGGGATGGTGACGGGCGGCAGGGCGGCGCAGCCGGCGGGGCCGAGCCAGCCGGCGATCAAGGCATCGTCGAAGCCGGGCCAGCGATGGGCGTGGCGGTCCAGCAGCTCCGCCCGCTCATGCGGGGCGAGGTCGAGGATCAGCAGCAGCCCGTCGGGCCGCAGCACGCGGGCGGCCTCGGCCAGCGCGGCCGCCGGGTCCTCGGCGTAGTGCAGGACCATCTGCATCGTCGCCAGGTCGAAGCCGGCATCGGGCAGCGGCAGGCGGTACATGTCGGCCTGGCGCACGGCGCAATGGGCGCCGAGGCCACGCTCGGCGAGGCGGGCGCGGGCCAGGGCCAGCATGTCGCGGCTGGCATCGATGCCGAGTGCCGCCTCGGCCCGGGGCGCCAGCAGCTCCAGCAGCCGGCCGGTGCCGGTGCCGATGTCGAGGAAGCGGCCGATCCGCTCCGGCAGGGCGGCGAGCAGCGCGGCCTCGATCGCCTCGGCGGGCAGGCCGAGGGCGCGCATCTCGTCCCAGTCGGCGCCGTGGCGGCGGAAGGCGTCGGAGGCGATGCGGGCACGCTCGGCGGCGAGGCGCGCGGCCTGGCGGCGGTCGGCGGCAAGAAGCGGGTCCTCCTCCGGCAGCCGGGCGAGCAGCTGGTGGACCAGCCCGGCAGCGGCGGGGACCTGGAAATAGGCATTGGCGCCCTCCGGCAGGCGCTCCAGCAGCCCGGCTTCGACGAGGAGCTTCAGGTGCCGCGAGAGGCGGGGCTGCGACTGGCCGAGCACGGCGCACAGGTCGGAGACGCAGAAGGCCCCGCGGGCGCAGAGCGCCAGCAACCGAAGGCGGGTCGGCTCGGCGGCGGCGCGCAGCTGGGCCAGAAGCTCATCCATGGCGCTGGATATCACATAAAGATATCCTTATGTCTAGTGGCGGATGGAGGTTCCGATGGCCTGGACGCTGGATGCGCGCATCCCCTTGCTGCTGGTGGAGGATGAGGCGGGGCTCGATGCGGCGCTCGCCGCCGGGCCGCCGGCAGCGGTGCTGGCAGAGGGCCCCGCCCCGCCCCGCCCCGGGGTGGCGCTCGAGGCCTTCGCCGCATCGGAGGCGCATGCCCCGGCCTGCACCTGCTGCGGCGGCCGGCCGGCGGCGGCGGTGGCGCTCGACCGGCTGTTCCAGGCGCGGGTCCGCGGGCAATGCGCCTGGTTCGAGCGGGTGGTGGCGCTGGCGGGCAGCGTGGCAGGGCGGTCGCAGGTACTGGCGGCGCTCGGCGGGGATGCGGTGACGGCAGCACGGTTCCGGCCTGCCTAAGGCACCTCGCCCTGGCCGGGTGCGAGGCTGGGTTCCGCGGCCTGCATGGGGCGCGGCCATCTCCCGCATCGCGGACGGCGGCGTCGCGCCCGCCCTCCCGCCCGCCGCGGATCGTTGTCGAAACCGGCGGCTGGCCAGGATATATTGAGGGCGAAGCAAATCCTTACGGTTAAATTCATTATCCCGGAAGCTACATAAGGTTGATGACGGAGGTCATGGCGTCCTGCCGGCTTGGGGAGACGAGGTATTTCATGGTCCTGCGTCGGCGCTTCCTGGACGGCCCCCTGCTTCGGCGCGGCGACCGGCATCGCCTGGCCGCATCCCTTCCGGCTTGCCTCGCCCTGCTGCTCGGATTGCTCGCCCCCCTGCCCGCAAGGTCCGATGACCCGCCGATCGCCCTGAAGGTCGTCGGTGGCCTCGGCGGCGTCGCGCAGTACACCCGCTACGAGATGCCCTTCTGGACCGAGCAGGTGCCGCAGCTCACCCATGGCCGGGTCCGGGCGGAGATCGCCCCCTTCGACCGCAGCGGCATCCGCGGGCCGGAGATGCTGCCGCTCATGCGGCTCGGCGTCGTTCCCTTCGGCACGGTGCCGCTCTCCGTCTCGGCCAGCGACGAGCCGGAGCTCAACGCCGTCGACCTCGCGGTCATGAACCCGGACATCGCCACGCTCCGCCGCACGGCCGGGCTGCTGCGCCCGAGGCTCGAGGCCCTGCTGCGTGACCGCTTCAACGTCGTCCTGCTCGCCGTCTACGCCTATCCGGCCCAAGTGGTGTTCTGCCGCCAGCCCTTCTCCGGCCTCGGCGACCTTGGCGGGCGGCGCGTCCGCGTCTCCTCGGTCGGGCAGAGCGACCTGTTCGAGGCGCTCGGCGCGACCCCGGTGGTGATGCCCTTCGCCGCCATCCCGGGGGCGCTGCGCGGCGGCGTCGTCGAATGCGCGGTGACCGGCAGCTTCTCCGGCAACACGCTCGGCCTGCCGGGCATCGCCACCTATGTCTCCCGCCAGGCGATCACCTGGGGTGTCTCCGTCTTCGGCGCCAATGCTGGCGCCTGGGCCGCGCTGCCGGAGGAGGTCCGCCGCCAGCTCAAGGGCGGCCTCGCAGAGCTGCAGGAGCAAATCTGGCGCGCCGCCGAGCAGGAGACGGAGGAGGGCTTCGCCTGCAATGCCGGGCGGCCGGAATGCGCCCACGGCACGCGCGGCCAGATGGTGGTGCTGGATGACGAGCCGCGCGACCGCCAGCGCCGCGCCCAGCTGCTGCGCGACGTGATTCTGCCGAGCTGGGTGCGCCGCTGCGGCAATGACTGCGTCGAGACCTGGAACACCACCATGGCCCCAAGCCGGGGCATCCTGGCACGGCCCGAATAGCATGCTGCAACGCCGCTTCCGCCTCGCCGTCCTCTTCGTCGCCCTGCTGCTGCTGCTGGCGCTCGGCATCGCCACCAGCCTGCTGATCGACCGCCTGCACCGCACCGCGGAGCAGGCGGGGCGGGAGACGGTGCAGCGCATCACCCGCGTCGCCGAAAGCACCGTCAACCGGCACTTCCTCGCCGTCGACGGCATGCTGGCCGGGCTGCCGGCCGTGCTGAACCAGGTCGCCAGCAACGGCCGGATCGAGCCGGCGGCGGCCAACCGCATGCTGCGCGAGCTGAACTTCCAGAATTTCAGCTTCCGCGACCTGGTGCTGGTGCTGCCCGATGGCCGCCCCTGGGCCGCGGCACTCGCCGCCTCGCGCAGCCGGCCGCCGCCGATCGAGCCGGCGGCGCTCGCCGCCACCGTGGGCCTCGGCGCCGCCGTCATCAGCGGGCCGGCGCGCAACCCGCTGACCGGCGAGTGGTCGCTGATGTTCCTTCGCGCCATGGACCTGCCCGGCATCGGCCCGGTGGTGGGGGTCGCCGAGGTGCCGGTTTCCCTGGTCGCCACCCTGCTGGCACCGATCGGCGAGGTGCCCGGCCTCCGCATCTCCGTCGAGCGGGCGGATGGGCGGGTGCTCGCCTCCCTGCCGCATGACGAGACGCGGATGGGCCGGCCGCTGGCCCAACCCGCCACCGCCCTGCCGGCGGATGGCAGCGCCGCGTCGGCGCCCGGCCGCTTCCAGGACGCCCCGGTGCTGGCCGCCGCCAAGCCGATTCTCTACCGCGACATGTATGTGGTGGCGAGCTACGACCAGGGCGCCGCCTTCGCCCCCTGGCAGCAGGACCGCCGGCGCCTCATCATCGTCGCCTCGAGCCTTGGCCTACTGATGGTCGCGCTGGCCGCCGCGCTCCATCACGCGCTCCGCCAGCGCGAGCGCGTCGATGCCGAGCGGGCGCGGGCCCGGGCGGTGCTCGAGGACGCGATCGAGACCATGCCGGACGGCTTCGTCATGTTCGACGCCGAGGACCGGCTGGTGATCTGCAACCAGCGCTACCGCGAGCTCTATGCCGTCAGCGCGCCCTTCATCACCGTGGGCGCCCGGTTCGAGGACATCATCCGCGAGGGCGCGCGGCGCGGCCAGTACCCGCAGGCCGGCGAGGATATCGAGCGCTTCGTCGCCGGGACCACCGCCTGGCACCGCGGCGACCATCCAAGCATGGAGCGCCTGCTGCCGGACGGGCGCTGGCTGATGGTCAGCGAGCGGCGGACGCCGGATGGCGGTACCGTCGGCATCCGCACCGACATCACCGCGCTGAAGCGGGCCATGAGCGACCTCTCGCAGGCGCGCGACCAGGCGGCGGCGGCGACCGCGGCCAAGTCGCGCTTCCTCGCCCAGATGAGCCATGAGCTGCGCACCCCGCTGAACGGCGTGCTCGGCCTCGCCCAGGCCCTGGCGCGGGACCCGGCCCTCTCGGGTGAGCAGCGCGCCCGCGCGCGGACGCTGGAGGAGGCGGGGCGGCACCTCGTCACCGTCGCCAACGACGTGCTCGACCTCGCCAAGGTCGAGGCCGGGCGGCTGGAGCTGCGCCTTGCGCCGATCCGCCTCGGTGAGCTGCTGGACAGCGCTGCGACGCTGATCCGCCCGGCGGCGGAGGAGAAGCGGCTGACGCTCCGCGTGCAGGTCGCGGCGGAGCTGCCGGCGGTGGTGCGGGCGGACCAGACCCGGCTGCGCCAGCTGCTGCTCAACCTGCTCTCCAACGCGGTGAAATTCACCCCGGCCGGCGGGCTGGTGGAGCTGGTCGCCCGCCCCGCCGGCGGCCCCGGCGAGGATGGCCGCCAGCCGGTGCGGATCGAGGTGCGGGATAGCGGCCCGGGCGTGCCGGAGGCGAAGCGCAAGGCCGTCTTCGGCGACTTCGTCCAGCTCGACCGCGGCGAGCGGGCGGGCGGCACCGGCCTCGGCTTGGCCATCGCCGCCGGCATCGCGGCGCAGATGGAGGGCAGCATCGGCTGCGCCGACAACCTCGCCTCGCCGAGCGGGCATGGCGCCGTCTTCTGGGTCGAGTTGCCGCTCCTGGCGGTCGCCACGGCCGAGGCGCCGCCCGAGGCGGCGGTGCCTGAGGCGGCGCAGCGGTCGCTTCGCGTTTTGGTGGCGGATGACGTTCCGGCCAACCTGGCGGTGGCGCGCGCCCTGCTGGAGTCGGGCGGACACAAGGTCGACTGCGTCTCCGACGGCTCCCTCGCCCTTGAGGTGCTGGCCAAGGCGGCGCCGGCGCAGCCCTACGACCTAGTGCTGATGGATGTGATGATGCCCGGCATGGACGGGCTGGAGGCAACGCGGCGCATCCGCCAGCTGCCCGAGCCGGCCGGGCGGGTGCCGATCCTGGCCGTCACCGCCAGCGCCTTCGCCGAGGACATCGCCGCCTGCCGCGCCGCCGGGATGAACGCGCATCTGGCGAAACCCATCGAGCGGGATGCGCTGCTCAGCGCACTCGATCGGCTGACGGGCCCGGAGGCGGCGCCCCTGCCCGCCGCCCCGCCGCCTGCCGCCCCAACCGCCGCCCCAGCCGTAGCCGCGGCGAAGCCGGTGCTGCCGCTGCTCGCGCGGCGCGGGCCGGATGGCAAGCTCGCCATCCCCGGCCTGGACGAGGCGGCGGCCAGCAGGCTGGCCCCGGTCTTCCTGCAGGAGATCGCCGAGCAGACGCGGGTGCTGCGCGCCGCCGGCCCGGAGATGGTGAGCGAGGCGATCGCGGCGGCGCATCGGCTGACCGGCTCCGCCGCGACGCTCGGCGCGAGTCGGCTGGCGGCGGCAGCCCGGCAGTTCCAGGCCGATGCACGGCGGCTGCCGGCCGAGGAGGCGATGGCGCTCCGGGCCTTGGTGCTCGCCGTCGCGGACGAGACGCTGGCGGCGCTCGAAGCGGCACTCGGGCCGGAGCCCAAGGCAGCGGTGGCCTGAGGCCGGCATGGCGCCTCCCGCCAACCCGAGGGGCGCCCCATGACAGGCCTTCCCGGCGGCATGCCGCCCACCTCGCGCGACCTCGCCGGCCATGGCCGCACCCCGCCCGATCCGCGCTGGCCGGGCGGCGCCCGCCTCGCCCTCTCCTTCGTGGTCAATGTGGAGGAAGGGGCGGAGCTCTCCATCGCCAGCGGCGACGAGCGCAACGAGCGCGTGCCGGAGAGCCACCAGCTGGTCGAGGGCCATCCCGACCCCTGCATGGAGACGCATTTCGCCTATGGCTCGCGGGTCGGGCTGTGGCGCGTCCTCGACCTGCTCGACCGCTTCGGAGTGAAGGCGACCTTCTCCTGCTGCGGCCGCGCGGTCGCGGCCACGCCGGCGCTCGCCGCGGCGCCTGCCGCCGCCGGGCATGAGGTCAGCGCCCATGGCTGGTGCTGGGAGATGCATGCAGGGATGCCGGAGGCGACCGAGCGGGCCGTCATCGCCGCGACCGTCGAGGCGCTGGCCAAGGCCGCCGGCACCCGCCCCGTCGGCTGGCACACCAAGTCGGCGCCCTCGGTCAACACGCGGCGGCTGCTGGTCGAGGAGGGCGGCTTCCTCTACGACTCGGATGCCTATGACGACGACCTGCCGCGATTAGTGGATGTTGGCGGACGGCCGCATGTCGTCCTGCCCTACAGCTTCGACACCAACGACATGCGCTTCGCCCCGGGCCAGGGCTTCGTGCAGGCGCGGGATTTCGCGGAGTACTGCATCGGCGCCTTCGACTGGCTGATGCGCGAGGGCACGACGCGGCCGCGGATGATGTCGGTCGGGCTGCACCTCAGGACCATCGGCAGGCCGGGGCGCATCCGCGGTCTGGAGATGCTGCTGGAGCACGTCACCCGCCAGCCGGGCGTCCGGGTCGCCCGGCGGATGGACATTGCCCGGCACTGGCGCGGGCTGGTGGGCCTCAGCGCCCCTTGAATTGCGGCGGGCGGCGCTCGCGGAAGGCGGCGACGCCCTCCTGGAAATCCTCCGAGTTGCGGATGCGGTTCAGCCGCTGGCCCTGCAGGGCCCATTGCTCGGAGGGGCCGCGCGGCAGGATGTCGTCAAGCACCATGCGCTTGATCGCGCCGGTCACCATCGGCGCGAAGCCCGACATCTCCTTCCCCCACTCGATCGCCTTGGCGAGCGCGCCGCCATCCGGCACCACTTCGTTGACGAGGCCAACGCGCTCCGACTTCGCGGCGTCGAAGGTGCGGCAGAGCAGGGTCAATTCCATCGCGAATTTATGCGGGATGCGGGAGGGCAAGGCGGCAATCATCCCGCCCGTCAGGCCGAGCTTCGCCTCCGGATAGTAGAATTTCGCCGAAGACCCGCAAACGGCGAGGTCGGCCATCATGGCCAGCACCAGCGCGCCGCCGATGCACCAGCCCTCGACCGCGCAGATCAGCGGCTTGTCCGTCTGCCAGCCGACATTGGGCACGGCGCGCCAGAGCTCCGGCGGCTCCCCCACATCGGCGCCGAAGGAGAAGGCCTTCTCCCCCATCCCCGTCAGCACCGCGACCCGCTGGTCCGATCCGGCGAAGTCCTGCATCGCCGCCTGGATCTCCTCGGCCATCAGCCTGGTGATGGCATTGCCCCGCTCCGGCCGGTTGAGGGCGACGATGCGGACCGGGCCATCGTCCCAAGCCTTGATGTGTTCGAAGCTCATTCCACCCTCGCTCCCGTGCGGCGCACCGCCTCCCCGAAGATCGCCCTGTCGCGCTGGATGCGCTCGGCGAAGGCCTCGCCCGCCTCGAGCTGCGGGCGGAGGCCGACCGGCGCCATGGCCCGCGCCACCTCCGGCAGCGCCAGCACCCGCTCCAGCGCCGCGACCAGCCGCGTCACCAGCTCCGGCGGCATCCCGGCGGGACCGGCAAGCCCGAAGAAGGCGAGGCCGCCCTCGCCGTAGAGGCCGAGCTCCCGCAGCGTCGGCAGCTCGGGCAGTTCCGGGCTTCGCGTCTCGCCGGTGGTGGCGAGGCCGATCAGGCGCCCGTCCTTCACCGCCGGCATGGCGACCGGGTCGAACTGCAGCTCCACATCGCCGGCCAGCAGCGCGGTGAGCGCGGGGGCGGAGCCGCGATAGGGAACATGCTCCAGCCGGATGCCGGCCGCGCTCGCAAAAATCTCGCCCGTCATTTGCGTGATGGTGCCGTTGCCGGCGGAGCTGAAGCGGAGCTTGCCGGGATTGGCCCTGGCATAGGCGACCAGCGCCCGGATGTCCCGCACCGGCACCGAGGGATGCATCGCCACCACCCCGTCCGAGGCGGCCAGCATGGCGATCGGCGTGAAATCCCGCAGCGGGTCATAGGACAGGCGCATCATATGCGGGCTGATCGTCAGCACCGCGGTCGGCCAGACCAGCAGGGTCAGGCCATCGGGTTTGGCCTGCGCCACCATCGCCGCGCCGATGGAGCCGCCGGCCCCGCCGCGGTTCTCGATCACCACCGGCTGGCCGAGCGCCTCCGCCAGCGGCTGCTGGATCGGCCGGGCGACGTTGTCGCTGCTGCCGCCGGGGGGATAGGGAACGATGAGCGTGATCGTGCGCGCGCCCTGCGCTAGGGCCGGCGCGGCCAGCAGCGGACTGGCGAGCAGCAACCGGCGCCCGAGGCGGGGCGCGGCAGTGGGATGGGCCATGGCTCGGCTCCCTGTCCTCCGCCACCAGCTTGGCATGCCCGCCGGACGCTTGGGTAGCGCCCTATTCCGCCTCATCTTGGCTGTGGAACCGTGATACCCACATGCATCATGGTGAAAGACAACCTATCCCTCGCCCCGCGTGGGCGGATCTACGACAGTGTGCTGGAGATCGTCGGCGGCACCCCGCTGGTACGGCTGCCGCGGCTGAAGGCGGCCGAAGGGCTCGGCGCCGAACTCGCCCTCAAGCTCGAATTCTTCAACCCGCTCGGCTCGGTGAAGGACCGCATCGGCCTCGCCATGGTCGAGGCGGCGGAGCGCGAGGGGCTGATCGCCCCCGGCCGCTCGACGCTGGTGGAGCCGACCTCGGGCAATACCGGCATCGCGCTGGCCTTCGTCGCCGCCGCCAAGGGCTACCGGCTGATCGTCGTCATGCCGGACGGCGCCAGCATCGAGCGGCGGAAGATGATCCGCCTGATGGGTGCCGAGGTGGAGCTGACGCCGGCCCGCCGCGGCATGGCCGGCGCCATCGCCCGGGCCGAGGCCATCCTCGCCGCCACCCCCGGCGCCTGGATGCCGAAGCAGTTCGACAACCCCGCCAACCCCGATGTCCACGCCGCCACCACGGCGGAGGAGATCTGGGCCGATACCGATGGCGCCGTCGATGTGGTGATTGGCGGCCTCGGCACGGGCGGCACGCTGACCGGCATCGCCCGCGCCCTGAAGCCGCGCAAGCCCGGCCTCCGCGTCATCGGGGTGGAGCCGGCGGAGAGCGCGGTGCTCTCGGGCGACGAGCCGGGCCCGCATGGCATCCAGGGCATCGGCGCCGGGTTCAAGCCCGCGGTGCTGGAGCTCGATAGGCTCGACGGGGTGATGCGCGTCGCCGAGCGGGAGGCGGTGGCGGCCGCCCGCCGCTGCGCGCAGCTGGAGGGGCTGCCGGTCGGCATCTCCTCCGGCGCCATGCTGCATGCGGCGCTGCAGGTGGCGCGGGAGATGCGGGGCGGGCTGGTGGTCGGCATTGCTCCCTCCTTCGCCGAGCGCTACCTGTCGACGGAGCTCTTCGCCGGGCTATGATGCCGGGCATTGCGAGGAGCGCAGGCCATGCCGCATGACGGCCACCATAGCCACGATACGCCCCCGGATGACGGGTGGAAGCATACTGGCGTCCGGGTGATCCCTGGCGACCAGCTCGACACCAACACGGCACAGACCCCGGGCATGAACCGGGCCGCCGCCATCAACGCCGCGCGGGTCGGGGCGCAGAAGATCTGGGCCGGCACCGTCCACATCCACCCGAATGCCAAGACGGGCGCGCATCACCACGGCGCACTGGAGAGCGTGATCTACATCGTCTCCGGCCGCGCCCGGATGCGCTGGGGGGAGAAGCTGGAATTCGTGGCGGAAGCGGGGCCGGGCGACTTCATCTTCGTCCCGCCCTATGTGCCGCACCAGGAGATCAATGCGTCGACCGACGAGACGCTGCGCTGCGTGCTGGTGCGCTCGGACAACGAGGCGGTGGTGGTCAATCTCGACATCGAGCCGGTCGAGAAGCCGGAAGAGGTGCTGTGGATCGACCCGATCCACAAGAACGGCGGCGTGTGAGGCAGGTCGGGCGGGGGAAGCCTCCCCCGCCCCTTCGGCTCAGTTCTTCGCCTTGTCGACTAGGGCGTTCTTCTTGATCCAGGGCATCATCGCCCGGAGCTTCTCGCCCACTTCCTCGATCGGGTGCTCGGCGAGGCGCCGGCGGGTCGCCTTGAAGCTCGCCTGGTTCACCCGGTTCTCGAGCATCCAGTCGCGGGCGAACTTGCCGGTCTGGATGTCGTCCAGCACCCGCTTCATCTCCGCCTTGGTCTCGGCGGTGATGATGCGCGGGCCAGTGATGTACTCGCCATACTCGGCGGTGTTGGAGATCGAGTAGTTCATGTTGGCGATGCCGCCCTCGTAGATGAGGTCGACGATCAGCTTCACCTCGTGCAGGCACTCGAAATAGGCCATCTCGGGGGCATAGCCCGCCTCGACCAGCGTCTCGAAGCCGGCCTTGATGAGCTCGACCAGGCCGCCGCAGAGCACGGTCTGCTCGCCGAAGAGGTCGGTCTCGCACTCCTCCTTGAAGGTCGTCTCGATGACGCCGGCGCGGCCGCCGCCGATGGCCGAGGCATAGGACAGCGCGATCTCGAGCCCGTTGCCCGAGGGGTTCTGCGCGAGCGCCACGAGGCAGGGCACGCCGCCGCCGCGCTGGTACTCGGAGCGCACGGTGTGGCCCGGGCCCTTCGGCGCGATCATGAAGACGTCGAGGTCCGGCCGCGGGTCGAGCAGGTTGAAGTGCACGTTGAGGCCATGGGCGAAGGCGAGCGCGGCGCCCTCCTTCATGTTCGGGCCGAGCGCCTCGCGGTAGAGGTCGCCCTGCAGCTCGTCCGGCGTCAGGACCATGACGACATCGGCCCACTTCGCCGCATCGGCCGGCGTCATCACCTTGAAGCCGGCCGCCTCGGCCTTCTTCCAGGAGCCGCCCTGGCGCACGCCGATCGCCACCTCGGTGACGCCGCTGTCGCGCAGGTTCATCGCATGCGCATGGCCCTGGCTGCCGAAGCCGATGAT
Source organism: Belnapia sp. (assembly GCF_059504005.1). Lineage (NCBI taxonomy): Bacteria > Pseudomonadati > Pseudomonadota > Alphaproteobacteria > Acetobacterales > Roseomonadaceae > Belnapia > Belnapia sp. The sequence continues at coordinate 119,510 of NZ_JCACHU010000025.1, forward strand.
CGCGACCCGCTTGGCCTTGATCAGGTTCACATCCGCATCGCGGTCGTAGTATACGCGCATGGTCGCGCTCCTCCTCACTGCAGAACTCGGGAAAAATCAGGCCTCGAAGCCGCCCGGGCCGCGGGCGATGGCGACGACGCCGGTGCGCGACACCTCGGCCAGGCCGATCGGCCGCATCAGGGCGATGAAGGCATCCAGCTTGTCGCCCGAGCCGGTCATCTCGAAGACGAAGCTCTCGATGGTCGCATCGACGACGCGGGCGCGGAAGGCATCCGCGAGGCGCAGCGCCTCCATCCGCGCCTCGCCCTTGCCGACGACCTTAACCAGCGCGAGCTCACGGGCGAGGTGCGGCCCTTCGAGCGTCAGGTCGCTCACCTTGTGGACGGGCACCAGCCGGTCGAGCTGCGCCTTGATCTGTTCGATCACCATGTCGGTGCCCGAGGTGACGATGGTGATGCGCGAGAGGCGCCGGTCGGCATCGACGGGGGCGACGGTCAGGCTCTCAATGTTGTAGCCGCGGCCGGAGAACAGGCCGACGACGCGCGCCAGGATGCCCGCCTCGTTCTCGACGAGCACGGCGATGGTCGCGTTGCGCTGGGTGATCTCGGACAGGTCAGGCATGGGGCAGCCAATCGGCAGGAGGGCGCGTGTGGGGGCGTAGCCGCCCCACAAGGTGATCGCAAGGCCGAAACGGTCAGACCAGGACCATGCCCTCATCGGTCACGCCGGCGACGCCGCCCTCCTGGCCCGGCGCCAAAATCATCTCGTTATGCGCCGCACCCGAGGGGATCATAGGGAAGCAGTTCTCGTCCTTGGCGACAGCGATGTCGGCGATGACCGGGCCGGGATGGGCGATCATGTCGCGGATGGCGTCGTCGAGCTGGCCGGCCTCCGTCACCCGCATGCCGCGGGCATGGAAGGCCTCGGCGAGGCGGACGAAATCCGGCAGCGCCTCGGAATAGCTCTCCGAGTAGCGGCTGCCATGCAGCAGCTCCTGCCACTGCCGCACCATGCCCATGTACTCGTTGTTGAGGATGAAGACCTTCACCGGCAGGCGGTACTGCGCGAGCGTGCCCATCTCCTGGATGTTCATCAGGATGCTGGCCTCGCCGGCGATGTCGATAACCAGCGCATCGGGGTGGGCGATCTGCACGCCCATCGCCGCCGGCAGGCCGTAGCCCATGGTGCCGAGGCCGCCCGAGGTCATCCAGCGGTTCGGCTTCTGGAAGCCGAAATACTGCGCCGCCCACATCTGGTGCTGGCCGACCTCGGTGGTGATGAAGGTCTCGCGCCCCATCTCCCGGGTGATCTGGTAGAGCCGCTTCACCGCATGCTGCGGCTTGATGATGCTGCCCTCCTGCCGGTAGTGCAGGCAGCCCTTGCCGCGCCAGCCATCGATGGCGCGCCACCACCCGGCGATGGCGGGCTTGTCCTGCGGCTGCTCGTCGGCCTGCCAGCACTCGTTCAGCGCCTTGAGCACCGCCCCGGCATCGCCGACGATCGCCACGTCGACCTTGACGTTCTTGTTGATGGAGGAGGGGTCGATATCGGCGTGGATCTTCTTCGAGTTCGGCGAGAAGGCGTTCAGGCGGCCCGTCACCCGGTCGTCGAAGCGGGCGCCGATGTTCAGCATGACGTCGCAGCCATGCATGGCGAGGTTCGCCTCATAGGTCCCGTGCATCCCGAGCATGCCGAGGAATTGCGGATCCTCGAAGGGGAAGGCGCCGAGCCCCATCAGCGTGTTGGTGCAGGGCATGCCCGCCATGCGGACGAAGTCGCCGAGGAGGCGCGCGGCCTCGGGGCCGGAATTGATCACACCGCCGCCGGCATAGACGACCGGCCGCTTCGCCCCCTTCAGCAGACGCACGGCGGCCTGGATGCTTGCCATGTCCGGCTCGGTCTGCGGCCGGTAGCTGCGGTGCGGGGCCTGCGGCGCCTCGCTGTAGGGTCCCTTGCCGATCAGGATGTCCTTCGGCAGGTCGATCACCACCGGGCCGGGCCGGCCGGACTTCGCCACGTAGAAGGCCTCATGAACCGTGCCGGCGAGCTTCCGGATGTCCTTGACCAGGTAGTTGTGCTTGGTCGCCGGGCGGGTGATGCCGGTGGTGTCCGCCTCCTGGAAGGCGTCGTTGCCGATGAGGTGCGTCGGCACCTGCCCGGTCAGGCAGATCACCGGGATGCTGTCCATCAGCGCATCGACGAGGCCGGTGACGGCATTGGTCGCCCCCGGCCCGCTCGTCACCAGCACCACGCCCACCTTGCCGGTGGAGCGGGCATAGCCCTCGGCCGCATGCACCGCCGCCTGCTCATGCCGCACCAGGATGTGGCGGATGGCATTCTGCTGGAACAGCGCGTCGTAGAGCGGCAATACGGCGCCGCCCGGATAGCCGAAGATGACCTCGACGCCATTGTCCTTCAGCGCCTGGAGGACGATCTCCGCACCGGTCATGGTGCGGGTCTCGGCGGTCTGCAGGGTGGCGGACATGGCGGGCTCCTCGAACACAGATCGCCCCGCCGGGTTAGGCCCCGGGTCGCGGCGGAGGGGGAGGCTTAGACCCCTCCTCCAGACAGGTCAACGTCGCTTCTCAACAAATGCGAAGATTTCTGCCCACTGGCTTTCCTGAAATTGCGCAACGTCCGCCATGCGCGCATGGATGATATGCGCCTCGCTCGGGGCGGCCAATTGGTGGTGCCGGAACCAAGTGGCCTGCCGCTTGGTATACTGACCGGTATTGAGGATGGCGCGCTCCCGTGCCGCCTCCGGCGCCATCTCGCCGCGCAGCACGGCAGCCAATTCCGGCACGCCATGGGCGCGCATCGCCGGCAGGGCGGCATCGAGCCCTTGGGCGAGCAGGGCCCGCACCTCCTCCATCGCGCCGCCGGCCAGCATGGCGTTGAACCGGGCGGCGATGGCCTCCCGCAGCGCCTCTCGCGGCGGATCGAGGCGGATGGCGGCGAAGCGCCATGGCGCCGGCCCGGTCTGCGGCGCGTCGCGCTGCCAGGCGGCGAGGCCGCGCCCTGTGCCGATCAGCACCTCATAGGCCCGGGCGATGCGCTGGCTGTCGCCGGGGCGGAGCTGCGCCGCCGTCTCCGGGTCGAGCCGCGCATGCAGGCCGGGCGCGCCGAGCGCCGCCAGCAGCGCCCGCGCCTCCGCCCGCGCCGCCTCCGGGACGGTCGGGATGGCGGAGAGTCCCCGGGTCAGCGACAGGAAGTAGAGGCCGGTCCCGCCGCAGAGGATGGGCAGCGTGGCCCGCTCCATCTCGGCCAGCGCCGCCTCCCGCCACCAGGCGACGCTCGCCGCCTCGGCCGCCGGGCGGATGCCGTAGAGCCGGTGCGGCGCTAAGGCCTCCTCCTCCGGCGTCGGCCGCGCCGTCAGCACGCGGAGCTCGCGGTAGAGCTGCATGGAATCGGCATTGATGACCGTCCCGCCGAAGCGCCGCGCCAGCGCCAGCGCCAGCGCCGACTTGCCGCTCGCCGTCGGCCCGGCGAGGAGCAGCGCAAGCCGGCGTTGCGTCATGCCGCCGGTCCCGCCATATCCCGCGCCGCATGCTCCATGTCCTGACCCTGGTGGCCCCCGCCGGCGGCCTCGCCGCCGCCACCCTCGCCCGGCTCCGCGCCGCCCTCGCCGATCTCGGCGCCGATGCCGGCGCGCCGGACTGGCTCGCCCCGGGCGAGGCGGCCGACATCCCCTTCAGCAGCCTCTCGCCGGAGCAGGCAACCGCCGCCGCCCGCGCCGCGCTGGAGGAGGCGCCGGTCGATGCCATCGCCCTTCCCGCCGAGGGCCGCCGCAAGCGCCTGCTGCTGGCCGACATGGACAGCACCATCGTCACCAGCGAGACGCTGGACGAGCTGGCCGCCTTCGCCGGGCTGAAGGAGGAGATCGCCGCCATCACCCGCCGCTCGATGAATGGCGAGCTGGATTTCCGCCAGGCGCTGGCCGAGCGCGTCGGGATGCTCGCCGGCCTCGATGTCGCGGCGCTGGAGGAGACCTGGGAAGCCACTGAGGTTACCCCGGGCGCCCAGGCGCTGGTCGCCACCATGCGGGCGCATGGTGCGCATTGCGCCATCGTCTCGGGCGGCTTCGCCTTCTTCACGGGGCGGGTGGCGGAGCGGCTCGGCTTCCATGCCCACTACTCCAACACCCTCGGCGTAGCGGATGGCAAGCTGACCGGGCGCGTGGAGGAGCCGATCCTCGACCGCGACGCCAAGCTGGCGACGCTGAAGCGCCTCGCGGCCGAGCACGGCCTGCCGCTCTCGGCGGCGCTGACGGTGGGGGATGGGGCGAACGACCTCGCCATGCTGGAGGCCGCCGGGCTGGGCGTGGCCTTCCGCGCCAAGCCGGTGGTCGCGGCGGCGGCGCGGGCGCGGGTCGACCATGCCGATCTCCGCGCCCTGCTCTTCGCCCAGGGCTACCGGGCGGAGGAGATCGTCGCGGGCTGAGGCCAGGGCGGGCTCCGTTGGCAGCGGCTCACGAAGCCCGCACTGGCCCTTTTTGCCTGGCCGAGCAAGTTACGCACCGCAAGCCAGGACGCTTGCGGTGAGTTTGCTCAAGCCCGCGACCCGTAGCCTGATCAGCCCGGGCTGCCCCGCTCGCCGCGCAGCCGCAGCGGGACGAAGCGCTGGCCCTGGGCCGTCTCGATCAGCAGCAGCGCGCTCGGGCGATTCTGCCGGCGGAGCTGCTCCAGCTTCGACTGGACCTCCTGCGGCGTCGTCACCCGCTCCTGCTGCACCTCGACGATCACGTCGCCCGCACGCAGCTCGCGCTCGGCGGCCGGGCTGTCGGGCGCCACCTCCATGATGACGACGCCGCGCTGGTCCGGCTTCAGGCTGAAGCGCTCCCGCGTCTCGGGCGAGATCGGCGCCACGCGGAGGCCGAGACCGGACAGCTCCGTCGGCCGGCTTGCCTGCGGCGCAGGCGTCGCCGCGGCCTGCTGCGGCTCGGCCGGCAGCTCGCCCACGGTGACGTTGACCGTCTGCTCGCGCCCGTCGCGCCACACCACCACCGGCACCGGCCGGCCGACCGGCGTCTCCGCCACGATGCGTGGCAGGGTGCGCATCTCGCGCACCTCCTGGCCATTGAAGCGGAGGACCACGTCGCCGTTGCGGATGCCGGCCTTGGCCGCCGGCCCGTCCTCCTGGGCGCGGGCCACCAGCGCGCCGCGGCCGCCGCCCTGCAGGCCGAGGCTCTCGGCGATCTCGTCCGTCACCTGCTGGATGTTCACGCCGAGCCAGCCGCGCCGCACCTTGCCCGTCTCGCGGAGCTGGGCGGTGATGTTGCGCGCGAGGTTGGAGGGGATGGAGAAGCCGATGCCGATCGACCCGCCGGAGGGCGAGTAGATCGCCGTGTTGATGCCGACCACCTGGCCTTCGAGGTTGAACAGCGGCCCGCCGGAATTGCCGCGGTTGATGGCGGCATCAGTCTGGATGAAGTCGTCATACATCCCCTGGCGGATGTCACGCCCCCGAGCCGAGACGATGCCGGCCGTCAGCGTCCCACCGAGGCCGAAGGGGTTGCCGATCGCCAGCACCCAGTCGCCCACCTGGGCGCTGTCGCTGTCGCCGAACTGCACCGCGTGCAGCGGCTTGTCGGTCTTGATCCGTAGCACCGCGAGGTCGGTGCGCGGGTCGGTCCCCAGCAGCTCCGCCCGGATCGTCGTGTTGTCCTGCAGGATGACGTTGATCTCATCCGCGCCGTCGATGACGTGATTGTTGGTCACCACGATGCCGCTGGTGTCGATGATGAAGCCGGAGCCGAGCGACTGCGCCCGGCGCGGCCGCTGCGGCTGGTCCTGGCCCTGCCCCGGCCCCTGGCCGGGACGGTTGCGGTTGAAGAAGTCCCGGAAGAATTCCTCGAAGGGGCTGCCGGGCGGGGCCTGCGGCATGTCCGGCGCATCCGGACGGTTGGCCCGGGCCTGGACATTCTGCGTGGTCGAGATGTTGACCACCGCCGGCAGCAACTGCCGGGCGAGCGGGGCGAAGGAGGGCGGCACATCCCGCATCGGCGTCGCCGCCGGCGCATTGGCGGGTGGCGCCGCCGCCGGCGGGGCGGGGAGCGGCGCCACCGGCGCGGGCGCGACCGGCGCGGGCTGGCCCTGGGCCAGCGCCGGCAGGCCGGCGATCAGCAGGGCGAGAACGGGATGGGCTAGGCGCATCGGGGACACCTCGATTGCGAAAGAATGCCGGTGCAACGCGGCACCCGCCGGAAAGGCTGAACGACAGGCTATGGCAGATGGTGGCTGGCACCCAATGCGCCAGCCGGGGGAAGGCGGGACGCGGGCCCGGCACCGCGCCCCTGCCGGTCAGGGCGTCCGAGCCCCGCCCTGGGTCGGGATGCTCCGGAAATACTTGAAGAAGTCGCTGTCCGGGCTCAGCAGCAGGCGGGTGTCGCCGTCGGAGAAGGCCTCCCGCATCGCCTGCATGGTCCGCCAAAACTGGAAGAATTCCGGGTCCTGCTGGAAGGCCTGGGCGAAGATGCGGATGGCGGTCTGCTCGCCCTGGCCGCGCAGGATCTCGGCCTGGGACTGCGCCTCGGCCAGCAGCACCGTCCGGTCGCGCTCGGCCGCGGCGCGGATGCGCTGGGCCTGCTCGGCGCCCTCCGCCCGCTGCTCCCGGGCGACGCGCTCGCGCTCCGATTGCATGCGGGACAGGATGGCCTGGGTGTTCTCCTCCGGCAGGTCGGCGCGGCGGATGCGGACATCCGTCACCTCGATGCCGAAGCTCTGCGCCTCGCTGTTCACCCGCTGGCGGATCTCGCCCATGATCCGGGCGCGGTCGGCCGAGAGGACCGCGAGCAGCGTCTCGCTGCCGAGGGTGTTCCGCAAGGTCGAGGAGACGATCGGCCCGAGCCGCAGCCGGATGCCGTTCTCCGTCGCGCCCACCGTCTGGTAGAAGCGCAGCGGGTCGGTGATGCGGTAGCGGGTGAAGGTGTCCACCACGATCCGCCGCTGGTCGCCGAGGATGACCTCCTGCCCCTGCGCATCGAAGTCGAGCAGGCGGCGGTCGAAGGCGATGACCGTCTGGATGAAGGGCACCTTCATGTTCAGCCCCGGGTCGCGCACCACTCGGCGAGGCTCGCCGAACTGGGTGATCAGCACCTGCTGGGTCTGGTGGACCGTGAACAGCGAGGAGGCCACGGCGAAGAGCAGCACCAGCAGCACGATGGCCGGAATGGCAAGGCGGTTCATCGCGTGGCTCCCTGCGGCTGGGCGCCGCGCTGCAGGCCTGGCAGCGCCGGCGCGGCAGGCGCCGGGCGGTTGCCGCCGCGCACCGGCGGGTCGGTCAGGTTCAGGAAGGGCACCAGCCCCTGCAGCCGGTCATCGACGACGATCTTCGGGTTGCGCCGCAGGATCTCCTCCATGGTCTCGAGATAGAGCCGGCGCATGGTGATGTCCTGCGCCTGGTGATAGGCGCCGAGCACGCTGATGAAGCGCGTCGCCTCGCCTTTGGCGCGGGCCTCCTGGCTGTCACGGTAGCCCTGGGCCTCCTGGATCATCCGCTCCGCCTCGCCGCGGGCGCGGGGGATGATGTCGTTGCGGTAGCCCTCGGCCTCGTTGCGGGACCGCTCCTTGTCGGCGGCGGCGCGCTGGACGTCACGGAAGGCCTCGATCACCTCGGCGGGCGGGTCGACCTTCTGCAGCTGCACCTGTGTGACGACCACGCCCGCTCTGTACTGGTCGAGGATCGCCTGGGTGCCCTGGGCCACCTGGGTCTCGATCTGGGCGCGCGCCTCGGTCAGCGCCGGCTGGATCGGCGTGCGGCCGATCACCTCGCGCATCATGCTCTCGGCGGCCGACTTGATGGTGCTCTCCGGGTTGCGGGTGTTGAACAGGAACTCGGCGGCATCGCGGACGCGCCAGCGCACCACGAAGTCGATGTCGATGATGTTCTCGTCGCCGGTCAGCATCAGCGACTCCTCCCGCACGTCACGGCCGGCGCCGGCGCCGGCGCGCGGGGCGCTGGCATCGGCCGAGCGGAAGCCGATGAAGACCAGGTTCTCCGTCGTGACGCGCGGCGTCAGCGCCGTCTCGACCGGCCAGGGGATGTGGTAGTTCAGGCCTGGCGGGGCATTGCGGTTGTAGGCGCCGAAGCGCAGCACCACGCCCTCTTCGTCGGGCTGGACACGGTAGAAGCCGCTCGCCGCCCAGACGCCGAGGACGAGCACGGCCAGCAGCGCGGCGACGCGCCCGCTGCCGCCGCCCCGCGGCGTGCGCAGGAAGCCGCGCACCCAGTCCTGCCCACGGCGGATCAGGTCGTCGAGGTCGGGTCCCGGCCCGCCCGGGCCGCGGCCGCCCCCCGGAGGCCCGGGTGGAGGTGTCCCCCACGGCCCGCCCGGTCGGGGATTTCCCCAGGGGCTGGGTCCGCCACTGTTCAGCGCCATCGTTTGGTCCGGCCTCCACCTTATTGTTTGGCCGCCGGCAGGAGCCTGAACGCACCGTCACGGCACGTTTGGGGCTGGATGCGCGACGGCACCCGGCCATATGACACGCCCGGCCGGGCGACGGGTGCCCGCACGCTGCTCAGCGGCCCAGGCCGCCGCGATATTGGCCAGAAACGAGGGGTTTTCAAGCGATGTCCGAACAACTGGTCGACACGGTGCGGAATGCGCTGCGGGCGGTGCGGGATCCGGCGACCGGGCAGGACATCATCTCCTCCGGCATGGTGCAGGGGCTGGCGGCCCGGGACGGGCTCGTCCAGTTCGCCCTTGCCGTGGCGCGCGAGCGGGCGCCGCAGATGGAGCCGCTGCGCCTCGCCGCCGAGCAAGCCGCGGCCGCCGTGCCCGGCGTGCTGAGTGCGACGGCGGTGCTGACGGCGCATCGCCCGGCCCCGGCGGCGCCCGCAGCCCCGCCCCGCCCGGCGCCCAAGGGCCCGGCCGGCCAGGGGCCGATGCTGCTGCCCGAGGTGCGGAAGATCGTCGCCGTCGCCTCCGGCAAGGGCGGCGTCGGCAAGTCGACCACGGCGGTGAACCTGGCCGTCGCGCTGGCCGCCGAGGGGCTGAAGGTCGGGCTGCTCGATGCCGACATCTTCGGCCCCTCCCTCCCCCAGATGCTCGGCACCCGCGAGCGGCCGCGCACCGAGGGGCAGCGCATCATCCCCATCAGCCGCTGGGGGCTGAAGGCGATGTCCATCGGCTTCCTCGTCGAAGAGGAGACGGCGATGATCTGGCGCGGCCCGATGGTGATGGGGGCGCTCGAGCAGCTCATGGGCCAGGTGGAATGGGGCGCGCTCGACATCATGGTCGTCGACATGCCGCCTGGCACCGGCGATGCGCAGCTCACCATGTCGCAGCGCGTGCCGCTGGCCGGCGCCGTCATCGTCTCGACGCCGCAGGACGTGGCGCTGATCGATGCCCGCCGCGGGGTGAAGATGTTCGAGAAGGTCAATGTCCCCGTGCTCGGGGTGATCGAGAACATGTCCTACTACTGCTGCCCGAAGTGCGGGCACCGGGACGAGCTCTTCGGCCATGGCGGGGCGCGGGCCGAGGCGGGGCGAATGGGCGTCGAATTCCTGGGCGAGCTGCCGCTGCGGCTCGAGATCCGGACGCTGGCCGATGCCGGCACCCCGATCGTCGCCGCAAGGCCGGAAACGGAGGAGGCGCAGACCTACCGGCGCATTGCGAACCGGCTCTGGGCCAAGCTGGGTGGGGCGGAGGCACCGGCCGGGCCGCGCATCGTCATCGAGTAGCGATGAGCGGTTGCGTCATCTCGTGCCTCCCCGGGCCGCAACGCGTCAACGCTTGCGGCCGCTCCGATCCTCTGATCGTTCGTGGAGGCGGACAGCAACACAGCCCAGGATTACCACCACGACCGGCATGACGATAAAGGCAATGATGTAATACTCGTTCAACCCTTTAGCCCTGCGAGCACGCGTCGCGCCAACACATGTAGCGCGACCGCACCCGCAAGCCAACAATCCGAGCCGATCAATAGGTAGAAAGGAGGTATCGCCTCCCTAAAGACCCCGGTTCCGTACGGCAAACCCGACAAAGGAGCCAGGATCCCGACCGCGACGCATGCGGTCGAGGCGCGGTCCAAGGCATTGGCCAAAAGTTTGGTGCGTTCGTTGGAGATCAGGCTCATCGCCGCGGCGCCGTCCAGCGGCCGAGCAGGAAGCCAAGCAGCATCATCCCACCGAGCAACGCCACGACCTCACCGAACAGCGCATGCGCCAGCGGCAAGCCGATCATCACGGCGAAGACCAGCACGCCGACCCAGAGCCAACGGCGCCAGCCGGTGAGCGGCGAATCCGGCACCGGCGCGTGGGTGGCGCGCGGGACAGGGGCACGAGGGGCCGGGCGGCTGGCGCGCGCGGCTCGGGGCTTCAGGGCCGGACGGGCGGCGCCGCTCATGCGACGGGGCGCCCCAGCGTCTCCATCAGCTCGCGCCATTCGCGCTTGGAGAGGCCGCTGCCCGCCTGCTCCACCGCCTCGCCGGCCAGCATCCGCCGGACGATGGCCAGCATCCCGGCCGAGAGCGTCGCCGCGCCCATGCGGTAGTCGACGAAAGCCTCGTGGCAGGCGGGCACCCAGGCCTTCACCAGCCCCAGCATAGCATCGGCATAGGCGCGGATCTCGTACTGCGCATGGGCATCAGCGCGGAGCGAGAGGAAGTTGAGGAGGTTGTGGAGGTCGGCCTTCCAGTACCACTGGGTATAGGTGTTGAGCGTCAGGTTCATCCGCGCCAGCTCGCGCGCCAAGCCCTGGCGGGAGGGGTCGGCCGGGTTGCCCTCGGCATCCTCGTTCAGCATCCAGGCATAGTGGTCATAGGTCTGCATCGCGTCGCCGCGCAGCAGGTCGAGGACGCGCACCGCCTCCTCGCCTTCGAGCAGCGCGCCGCGGCCCTGGCGGTTGGCGGTGGACTGCGCGGCGAGCTGGTCGGGCGCCGGGATGTAGAATTCCCGGTCGAGGATGGAGTAGCGCGCCGAGTACTCGTTCACGTTGGCGGTGCGGTGGCGGATCCACTGCCGGGCGATGAAGATCGGCAGCTTCACATGGAACTTGATCTCGCACATCTCGAAGGGCGTGGAGTGGCGGTGCCGCATCAGGTAGCGGATCAGCCCCCGGTCCTCGTTGGCAGCCCGGGTGCCGCGGCCATAGGAGACGCGGGCGGCCTGCACCACCGCGGCGTCGTCGCCCATGTAGTCGATGACGCGGACGAAGCCATGGTCCAGCACCGGCACGGCCTGGAAGAGCAGCGCCTCCAGCCCCGGCGCGACGGGGCGGCGGGTGCGCCCCTCGGCGGCGCGGGCCGCCTCGATCTCCTGCTGCTGGTCGTCGGTGAGCGGCATCGCGGTCCCCTGTGCTGAGCCGGGATGTAGCCCAGCGCCGCCCGCCGCGCCACGGCGACGGAAGCCTATGTGGCGCCGGCGCATCGTCCCCTGGCTCACCGTGAGATGAGCCGCGTCCCCCTCGCATTCGGCGGCTGGAGCGCCTAAGTCTGCACCGTCGCTTCGGCGACTATGGTGATAAACACGGTCTGGAATAATCGTTGCGGACCCGGGGGCAGTGCCCGGCGCCTCCACCATAAGGGGGCGAAACAGGCTCGACGCGCGTGGTAAAGAGACCGCTTTTGCCCGGCATGGTTCCGCCGTCATCGGGCCGATTCTAAGTGCGAACGATAACAGCCGCGAGGCTGTCGCACTCGCTGCCTAGGAATAGGTAAGCGCGGCTCGGGGGGCGCCGGGCAACAGAAGCCCCCCACTTTCCTTCTGCCGATCTTATACTCCCACTTCCGTGATCGTTGAAAATCGCATTATATGGAGGTGGAGTCCGATGCATGAGCGATTCGTCAGCCCGCCCTGAGAGCCTGCTTCCTTACGCCCTGTGGACGGAGGAGGCCTTGCGTGCCGTGGTACAGGATGCGCTGGCGCATGCCGCCAAGCACGGACTGCCAGGCGAGCATCATTTCTACATCACCTTCCGGACCGAGCATCCGGGCGTCGCCATGCCGGGCCATCTGCGGGCACGCTATCCGCAGGAGATGACGGTGGTGCTGCAGCACAAGTTCTGGGACCTCTCGGTCGATCGGGGGGCGGGCACCTTTTCCGTCGGCCTGTCCTTCGGCGGCGTCCCGGCCATGCTGACGGTGCCCTTCGCCGCGCTGACGGCCTTCGCCGACCCCTCCGTCCGCTTCGGCCTCCGCTTCCAGGGCACGCCCGTCCGCGAGGAGGCGACGCCGGAGCCCGAGGCCGCCGCCGCAGCCGCCGCGGGGCCGAGCCAGGTCGTCAGCCTCGACAGCTTCCGCCGCCGGCCGGCCCGCGACTGATCCTCTGCCGGTTGGCTTGGCCTCGCCGCTGGGCTAATCCCGGGGTCATGTTCGCGCCGCCGGTGGCCTGACCGCGGCGCCCCCCTGCGCGGAGACCGCCCGTGACCCCTCCCTTAGACGTCGATGCCGGCCCGGTATCGGCGCCCGCCCGCCCTTCCGGCTTCCAGTACAGCCCGATGTTCCCGCTGGCCGAGGACGGCACGCCCTGGCGCCGGCTGCCGATCGAGGGCGTCCGCGCCATCGAGGTCGACGGCAGGACCGTGCTGAAGGTCCCGGCCCAGGCGCTGGAGGAACTCGCCTTCCAGGCCTGCCGCGACGTCTCCCACCTGCTGCGCCCCGGCCATCTCCGGCAGCTTGCCACGATCCTGCAGGACCCTGAGGCGAGCGCGAATGACCGCTTCGTCGCCCTCGACCTGCTGAAGAATGCCAATATCGCCGCCGGCGGCGTGCTGCCCATGTGCCAGGACACCGGCACCGCCATCGTCTTCGGCAAGAAGGGCCAGCGCGTCTGGGTTGAGGGCGACGAGGAGGAGGCGCTGAGCTACGGCGTCCACCGCACCTATACCGAGACCAACCTGCGCTACTCGCAGATGGCGCCGCTCTCGATGTTCGAGGAGGTGAACACCGGCAACAACCTCCCCGTCGACTTCTCCATCATGGCGCAACCCGGCGAGCATCATGCCGACGAGCTGCACCTGATGTTCGTCCTGAAGGGCGGCGGCTCCGCCAACAAGACCTTCCTTTACCAGCAGACGCGCGCGGTGCTGAACAAGCCGAAGCTGCTCGCCTTCCTCGAGGAGAAGATCAAGACCCTCGGCACCAGCGCCTGCCCGCCCTACCACCTGGCGATCGTCATCGGCGGCACCACGGCCGAGACCACGCTGAAGACGGTGAAGCTGGCCTCGACGCGCTGGCTCGACACCCTGCCCACGGAGGGCAGCAAGTCCGGCCACGCCATCCGCGACCCGGAGCTGGAGGCGGAGGTCCACAAGCTGACGCAGAATCTCGGCATCGGTGCGCAGTTCGGCGGCAAGTACTTCTGCCACGACGTGCGGGTGATCCGCCTGCCGCGGCATGGCGCAAGCCTGCCCATCGGCATCGGCGTCTCCTGCTCGGCCGACCGGCAGGTGAAGGCGAAGATCACGCCCGAGGGCGTCTTCCTCGAGCAGCTCGAGCACGACCCGGCGCAGTACCTGCCGGAGGCGACGGACAGCATCCTCGGCGGTGACGTGGTGCGGATCGACCTGAACCGGCCGATGAGCGAGATCCGCGCCGAGCTCTCGAAGCACCCGGTCAAGACCCGGGTCTCGCTGACCGGCACGGTCGTCGTCGCCCGCGACATCGCCCATGCCAAGCTGCAGGAGCGGCTGGACCGCGGCGAGGGCCTGCCGGACTACATCAAGGACCACCCCGTCTATTACGCCGGCCCGGCCAAGACGCCGGAGGGCTATGCGACCGGCAGCTTCGGCCCGACTACGGCCGGGCGGATGGACAGCTATGTCGCCGCCTTCCAGGCCGCGGGCGGCAGCCTCGTCATGCTGGCCAAGGGCAACCGCAGCAAGGCGGTGCTGAACGCCTGCAAGCAGCATGGCGGCTTCTACCTCGGCTCGGTCGGCGGGCCGGCGGCGCGGCTGGCGCAGGACTGCATCCGGAAGGTCGAGGTGCTGGAATACCCGGAGCTCGGCATGGAAGCGGTCTGGCGCATCGAGGTCGAGGATTTTCCTGCGTTCATCGTCGTCGACGACAAGGGCAACGACTTCTACGAGGGGCTGGAGTGATGGCGCCCGTCCCCCGTTGCCCTCGTGACAGGGGCGTTGCGCATCCCGGCCTTCGGCCGGGACATGACGGCAACGACTTCTACAAGGGGCTGGAGTGATGCTGGAGCTCCGCCCCAACTGCGAGTGCTGCGGGCGCGACCTGCCGCCCGAGAGCCGCGAGGCGCTGATCTGCTCCTTCGAGTGCACCTGGTGCCGGGATTGCGCCGCCAATCGCCTGCCCGGCGGCCTCTGCCCGAATTGCGGCGGCGAGCTGGTGGCGCGGCCGGTCCGGCCCGCCGGTAAGCTCGAGCGCTTCCCGGCCGCCACGGCGCGCAAGCGCTCCGCCCTCCCCGCCTGCGCCGGAGCCTGAGCGCCATGCCCCGCATCCACATCTCCTCCGGCTCCCGCTTCGAGGAGGAGATCGGCTACTCCCGCGCCGTGGTCGATGGCGATTACGTCTGGGTCTCCGGCACCACCGGCTACGACTATGCGTGCATGACCATCGAGGATGATGTCGTGGCGCAGGCCGACCAGGCCTTCCGCAACATCGCCGCCGCCCTCGCCGAGGCCGGCGCCAGCCTCGACGATGTGGTGCGCGTGCTCTTTATCGTCCCACGGCGGGAGGATTGGGAGCCCTGCTGGCCGGTGGTGAAGCGCCACCTCGGCAAGGCCCGCCCCGCCTCCACCCTCATCCATGCTGGGCTGCAGACCGATGCCATGCGCATCGAGGTCGAGGTCACCGCCCGCTTGCCCAAGAAGGGATCCGCCTGATGCGCTTCGCGGTCGACCGGCTGGACCACCTCGTCATCAACTGCCGGGACCTGGAGGTCATGGCTTCCTGGTACCAGCGCGTCCTCGGCATGGAGCGGGAAGATTTCGGCTCCCCGCCCCGCATCGCGCTGAAATTCGGCGGCCAGAAGATCAACCTCCGCCCGGCCGATGCGCCGGCCAGCGAATGGATCGCCGCTGCCCGCTGCGAGCCGGGCACGCAGGACCTCTGCTTCGTCGTCGCGGTCTCGCCGGAGGAGATCGTCGGCCAGTTCCATGCCTGCGGCGTCACCATCGAGCTCGGCCCGGTCAGCCGCCAGGGCGCGCTGGGCGCCATGGGCTCGGTCTATTGCAGGGATCCGGAGGGCAACCTGATCGAGGTGTCGTCGTACTCAGCTTGAAGACCCACAAGATTTTAATATCGATTGTGAACTGAAATTCCGCTAAGTTCCCGCGGTATACTGCAGGATCCGATATGATGCCCGATCAGAGCCTTCTCGACACCACCGATGCCGCCGCGACCATCGAGCATGCAATCTGGTCAGGCGGCCCATTGTTGCGCGAGGATCTCAGGCCTTTGCCGACTTTGCCCCATCCTTATCCAGAAGGTTGGACAAGCCATATCGAGTTGGTTCTGCTTTAAAATCTTGCGCGGGTTACGCCTGGGCCGATCCTTGAGGTCGGTCCGTGGCTCGGTCGCTCCACTTCAGCTATTTGCGCAGGCCTCCGCGACCGGGACACCGTGACGCGTCCGGTCTTCGACACGGTGGATTTCGGCATCACATCCGCCGAGGAGTGGAAGGCGATGCTCGGCCTCGATTTCGGGCCGCAGTTCTCACGCCGGGTGGTGGTGGATGCCATCTACCATCCCGGCGGCTCATTGGCCGTCCTCATTGCCAATCTGCGACGCAACAACCTGCTCGAATTCACCACCACCATCACCCGTGGCAACATGCTCGATATGCCATTCAGCCGGCGCTACGGGATGATCTTCTGCGACACCACGCATGACGAGCGGGAAGTCCGCCTTTATCTGCCGCGTATTGCTGAACTTGTCGCCCCAGGTGCCATCTGGTCTTCGACGACGTCGTAACCGAAGAATTCGCCGATCTGATTTGTTCCTACCTGCCTGTTGCCGCCCGCCGCCTCCTGCATGAGGAGGAAAAGTACTCGAAGCAACTGCTCATCAAGCTCCGCTAGAACGAGTTCCGTGGGCCAAGTCGAACACAACCCGCCTTAGCTTGTTGTTCGGCCGAGCAACTACTTCCGATTAAGCCATTCAAGTCGAATGGGGGTGGCCCTAGCAGGCCATACTCACGGGGATGTTGACCGCCAGCGGCGCCGTTCGGGCCGATTGCCGGGTGTGAACCACGTTGGCAGGCGAAGGGGATGTACGGTCCCCGCCGCCAAGGAGACGCCAGCATGGCCGAAACCCGCACCGAGACCGACAGCCTCGGCACCATCGACATCCCTGCCGACCGCTATTGGGGCCCGCAGACCGAGCGGGCGCGCCAGCTCTTCCGCATCGGCACGGAGCATTTCACCCCCGCCCTGATCCGCGCCGTCGGCCTGCACAAATGGGCCTGCGCCGAGGCGAACGGCCGGCTGGGCGAGCTTCCGGCCGAGCTGGTCGGGCCGATCAAGGATGCGGCGCAGGAGATCGTCGATGGCAAGCGGGATGCCGATTTCCCCCTGCCGATCTGGCAGACCGGCTCCGGCACCCAGACCAACATGAACGCCAACGAGGTCATCTCGAACCGCGCCAACGAGATGCTCGGCCAGCCGCTCGGCAGCCGGAAGCCCGTCCACCCCAATGACCACGTCAATCGCGGCCAGTCCTCGAACGACAATTTCCCGACCATGATGCACATCGCCGCCGCCGAGACGGTAGAGGGCCGCCTGCTCCCCGCCCTCGGCCGGCTGCATGCGGCGCTCAACCAGCGCGCGGCGGAATGGGCCGATATCATCAAGGTGGGCCGGACCCACATGATGGATGCGGTGCCGGTGACGCTCGGCCAGGAGGCCGGCGCCTGGGCCCGTCAGGTGGAGCTCGGCCAGGAGCGGCTGCGCGCCACCCTGCCGCGGCTGCTGATGCTGCCCCAGGGCGGCACCGCGGTCGGCACCGGCCTCAACCGCCATCGCGACTTCGACCGCGTCTTCTGCGAGATCGTCGCCGAGCGCACCGGCCTCGCCTTCGCGCCGAACCCGAACAAGTTCGAGGGCATGGGCGCGCATGACGCGCTGGTCGAGTTGCAGGGGGCGATGAACGTCATCGCCGTCTCGCTCAACAAGCTCGGCAACGATGTGCGCCTGCTCGGCAGCGGACCACGCTCCGGCCTCTCCGAGCTGGTCGTGCCGGCGGACGGGCTCTCCTCCTCCATCATGCCGGGCAAGACCAACCCGACCCAGGCGGAGGCGCTGACCATGGTCTGCGCCCAGGTGATGGGCAACTCCACCACCGTCACCATGGCCGGCGCCCAGAGCTTCCTTGAGCTCAACGTCTTCAAGCCGGTGATCATCCATTGCGTGCTGCAATCGGTGACCCTGCTGGCCGATGCGTCCGAGAGCTTCGCCGAGCACATGGTCCTGAAGCTGGAGCCGGCGCGGGAGCGCATCGCCGAGAACCTGGCCAAGTCGCTGATGCTGGTGACAGCGCTCAACCCGCGGATCGGCTACGACAAGGCGGTTGCCATCGGCAAGCTGGCGCTCAAGGAGAACCTGACGCTACGCGACGCCGCCCAGAAGCTGGGCCATGTCAGCCCGGAGGATTTCGACCGCTGGGTCCGGCCGGAGGACATGGTCACCCCCGGCGCGACGCTGGATGGGTGAGGAGAGGCATCTCCGGAAGCGCAGCTTCCAGCTCGCCGGCCACCGGACCTCGGTGGCGCTGGAGGCGGAATTCTGGGCGGTGCTGGAAGCTGTCGCCGCTCGCCAGGAGCGCAGCCTCGCCGCGTTGGTGACGGAGGTCGACGCCGCCCGCGCCGGTACGGAACGGCCGCTGGCGAGCGCCTTGCGGGTCTTTGCCCTGACCCGGAAACCCTAGGACATGTCCGGTTCACACGGGTTCGCCGAAAATGCTCCGGGCTGTTGTTTCCAAGCCGGATGCACGCCTGCGGACGAGGCCGTCCTGCGGCGGCCTGCCCCAGCGCGGTTTCCCGTCGCGCCGGCCCCTACAGGCCGCTCCAACCTCCCGGTGGGGTAGGCCGGTCACTCCGGTCAGGTGGTTCCACCTGGCCTGCCTTCGCCCTACCGCGTCCGTGCCGGCGCCGAGACGCCGCCCGCTCCCCCGCCGCCACCGCCGAGCGTCGCCGCCAGCACACCCGCGGCGATGCCGAGCGGCACGCTGACCAGCAGCGAGGTTGCATCCGTCTCGGCCGGGCGGGGTGCCGGCAGCGCCCGGTCGCTGATCGCCCGCCGCGGCCGCCGCGGCAGGCCGGGCGAGGCGATGGCCGCCGCGCCCCGTGCCGGCACGATGACGGAGGCCTCGGCCGGCACCACCACCGCACGCTGCTGCGCCGCCGCTGGCCAGGCCAGGAGGATCAGCAGCAGCGGCAGGAGAAAGCGCGATATCATTCCGAAAATGTACCTAAGCCGCCTCGCCTCCGGCAAGCCGCTTATCGCCGGCCGAGCATCGAGCGGGCGATGATCAGCCGCATCACTTCGTTCGTACCCTCGAGGATGCGGTGGACGCGGAGGTCGCGGACGATCTTCTCGATCCCGTATTCCGCAAGATACCCGTAGCCGCCGAGCAGCTGCAGCGCGTCGTCGGCCACCTTGTGGCAGCTATCGGTGACGAAGCGCTTGGCCATGGCGCAGAAGGCGCCGGCATCGGGCGCCTTGGCGTCCAGCTTGCCGCAGGCGCGCCAGAGCAGCGTCCGGCTCGCCTCCAGCTCCGTCCGCATGTCGGCGAGGCGGAACTGCGTGTTCTGGAAATCGGCGATCGCCCTGCCGAAGGCCTGCCGCTCCTGGACATAGGCCAGGGCCTTGTCGAGCGCTGCCTGCGCCCCGCCGAGCGAGCAGGCGGCGATGTTCAGCCGCCCCCCATCCAGCCCCGCCATGGCGAAGCGGAAGCCCTGGCCCTCCTCGCCGAGCAGGGCCGAGGCCTGCACCCGTGCGCCGTCGAAGATCAGCTGCCGGGTCGGCTGGGCGTTCCAGCCCATCTTCTTTTCATTGGCCCCGAAGGAGAGGCCCGGCGTGGTCTTCGGGATCAGCAGCGCGGAGACGCCGCCCGGCCCCTCGCCCCCCGTCCGCACCATGGTGAGGTAGAGGTCGGACTCGCCGGCGCCGGAGATGAACTGCTTCGTCCCGTCGAGGATATAGTGGTCGCCCTCCCGCCGCGCCCGGGTCCGCAGCGCCGCGGCGTCGGAGCCGGAGCCGGGCTCGGTCAGCGCATAGCTGGCGACGAGGCGCATCGGGATCAGCTCCGGCAGCCAGCGGCTGCGCTGGGCGTCGTTGCCGAAGCGGTCGATCATCCAGGCGACCATGTTGTGGATGGAGAGATAGGCCGAGACGGTGGGGCAGCCCATCGCCAGCGCCTCGAACACCACCGCGGCGTCGAGCCGGCTGAGCCCGGCCCCGCCGCTCTCCTCGCGCACATAGAGCGCCGCCATGCCGAGCGCGGCGGCGGCGCGCATCTCTTCCACCGGGAAGTGCCGTGCCTGGTCCCATTCCAGCGCCCGCGGGGCGAGGGTGTCCATGGCGAAGCCGAACGCCGTCTCGCGGAGCTCTCGCGTCGCCTCGGGCAGTTCGAAGGCCTGGTCGGGCAGCATGGTCGTCCTCCGGATGCCGTCTCTGCAGCTTGGGCGGATGTAGCCTATTCTGCCGCCATCGCCACCACCGGCTGCGCGACCGCCGCCTCCAGCTCCGCCATCCGCGCCCGCGCCGCCGCGGCGTTGCGGGCCTTGATATGGCCGTAGCCCTTGATGCCCGCCGCCGCCTCGGCCCAGTCGCAGATGCGCGCATGGGTCTCGGGCGAGAGCAGCGCCAGTAGCCGCTCCACGCCGGCGCGGTACTCGCCGGGCAGGGCGCGCTCCATCCGCCGCTCCTCGGTGCGGCCGAAGGGGTCGAGCGGCGTGCCGCGCAGCAGCTTGCCGTGGCGCAGCAGGCGCATGGCCGAGAGCATCCAAGGACCGAAGGCCATCTTGCGGGGCTGGCCCGTCACCGGGTCGGTCTTGGCGAGGATCGGCGGCGCCAGGTTCAGCTCCACCCGCTGCGTGCCGGTGAAGTGGCTGGCGAGATGCGCCTGCCATTCCGGCAGGTTGTGCAGGCGAGCGACCTCGTACTCGTCCTTGTAGGCCATCAGCCGGTAGAGCTGGGTGGCGACGGCGCGGGTCAGCCGCTCCTCGCCCGGCACCGCGCGCGCCTCGGCGGCACGGACCTTGGCCACAAAAGCCTCATAGCCGCGCGCGTAGCCGGCGCTCTGATAGGCCGTCAGCTCCGCAGTGCGGCGGGCGACGAGCGCGTCGAGCGTCTCGTCCTCCGGCGCCACCGGGGCGGGCGGGGCGAGCGCCGCGGCACGGCCGAGGGCGAAGGCGGCCTTGTTGCGCTCGATCTGGGCGCCATTCAGCTCCAGCGCCCGGTCGATCGCCTCGGCCGAGAGCGGCACCAGCCCGCGCTGGAAGGCGATGCCGAGCAGCCAGACATTGAGGTAGATGAGGTCGCCGAAGGCCTCCTCCACCGCATGCACGCCGGGCACCGCCACCACCTCGCGGCAGGCGCCCTGGATGCTCGCCAGCATGCCGGCGCGGTCGTACTTCGTGCTCGTGTCCTTCACGAACTGCGCCGTCGGCTGCAGGTCGGCATTCAGCACGGCGACGGTGCGCCCGGCGCCGAGCAGCGGCCGCGCCGTCCGCCCATGCGCCACGACCATGTCGGCCGAGAGCAGCAGGTCGGTCTGGCCCATGCCGATGCGCGGCGCCTCGATCGTCTCCGGCGCCGCGCCGGCTCGGCCGATGCGGAGCTGGGCGAAGACGCCGCCGCCCTTCTGCGCGAGACCCAGCATGTCGACCGAGCGGCTTGGCCGGCCTTCGAGATGCGCCGCCATGCCGAGGATGGCCGAGAGCGCCGTCACCCCCTGCCCGCCGACGCCGGCGAGCAGGATGTTCCAGGCCGGCTCGCCCGCGCGGGGCTCCGGCACCACCGGCTCCGCCAGCGCCTCGCCCGGCTTCGGCACCGGCTTCTTCACTGGCTCCGCCCCGACCAGCGTGACGAAGGAGGGGCAGAAGCCCTCGACGCAGGAGAGGTCCTGGTTGCAGGCGCTCTGGTCGATCTGGCGCCTGCGGCCGAACTCGGTCTCGATCGGCTCGACGGCGAGGCAGTTGGAGGTGCGGGAGCAGTCGCCGCAATCCTCGCAGACGCGCGG
Source organism: Belnapia sp. (assembly GCF_059504005.1). Lineage (NCBI taxonomy): Bacteria > Pseudomonadati > Pseudomonadota > Alphaproteobacteria > Acetobacterales > Roseomonadaceae > Belnapia > Belnapia sp. The sequence goes on from NZ_JCACHU010000025.1 coordinate 140,656, forward strand.
GTTGATCGCCACGCGCTTCAGCGCCACGGCCTGGGTGCCGCGCTTGCGCTTGCGCCGCCGCTCCGTCGCGCATTGCTGGTCGTAGATCAGGACGGAGACGCCGGGGATCTCGCGCAGCTCGCGCTGCACCGAATCCAGCTCGCTGCGGTGGCGGTAGGCGATACCCTTCGGCATGCGCGGGTCGTCCTGGTGCCGCTCCGGGTCGTCGGAGACGAGGACGATCTTCTGCACGCCCTCGGCCGCCATCTGCGCCGCGATCTCCGGCACGCCGAGCTCGCCCTCCGGCGTCTGCCCGCCGGTCATGGCGACGGCGCTGTTCACCAGGATCTTGTAGGTGATGTTCGCCCCCGCCGCGAGCGCCTGGCGGATGGCGAGGCTCCCCGAATGAGCATAGGTGCCGTCGCCGAGATTGGCGAACATGTGCTTCTCGCTGACGAAGGGTGCCATGCCGAGCCAGGGCATGCCCTCGCCGCCCATATGGGTCAGCAGGTCCGTGTTGCGGTCCATGTAGATCGCCAGCGTGTGGCAGCCGATGCCGGCCATGGCATGGCTGCCCTCGGGGACCTTGGTGCTCGTGTTGTGCGGGCAGCCCGGGCAGAAATGCGGCGCGCGGTCATGAACCGGCGCCAGGGCGAGGTTGGCCAGCTCGTCGAGCTGGGCGATGCGCGCGGCCAGCTGCTCGGTCCGCAGCGCCTGCGGCAGCCGGGCATAGAGCGCCCGCAGCACCGCGCCGGTATCGAGCTCCAGCAGGTCGGAGAGCAGGCGCCGGCCCTGCTCGTCCGTCTTGCCGGTGATCCGCGGCCGCTGGACCTCGTGATAGAGCGCGTCGCGCAGCTGCGGCTCGAGCACCGGGCGGCGGTCCTCGACCACCAGCACCTCCTCGAGGCCCCGCGCGAAGTCCCGTGCCGCCTCAGCATCCAGCGGCCAGGCGAGGCCGACCTTCCAAATGCGCAAGCCCGCCATGCGCGCCAGTTCATCGGTGATGCCGGCATCGCGCAGCGCCTGGCGCAGCGTGGCATAGGCCTTGCCGCGGGCGGCGATGCCGAAGCGCGCCTGCGGGCTGTCGACGACGATGGGGTTCAGCCCGTTCGCCCGGGCGAAGGCGATGGCCGCCGGCAGCTTCACCTGGCGCAGGCGCTGTTCCTGCGGGATGGCATGGTCGCGCAGGCGGATATGCACGCCATCCGGCGGGAAGGCGAAGTCCGGCGCGACGCTCGCATAGGCGGCCGGATCGACCAGGACGGAGGCCGCGCCGTCCATCGTCTCGGCCACGCATTTCATGCCGACCCAGAGGCCGGCGAAGCGCGACATGTCGATCGCCTTCAGCCCGTAGTCGAGAACCTCATGGACGCCGGCCGGGTCGAGCACCGGCATCTCGACATCCATGAAGCTGAACTCGCAGCCCGAGGTGATGGTCGACGACTTGCAGGTGGGGTCGTCGCCGGCCAGCGCCAGCACGCCGCCCTTCGGCGCGGTGCCGGCGCTGTTGGCATGCCGCAGCACGTCGCCGGAGCGGTCGACGCCCGGCCCCTTGCCGTACCAGATGCCGAAGACGCCATCGACCGTCTGGTTGCCGTAGAGCGCCACCTGCTGGCTGCCCCAGACCGCGGTCGCCGCCAGGTCCTCGTTCAGCCCGGGGCGGACGGTAATGTTGGCCTCGGCCAGGCGCTTCGCCTGCTTCATCAGCTGCAGGTCGTAGGTGCCGAGCGGGGAGCCGCGATAGCCGCTGATATAGCCGCCGGTGTTCCAGCCCATCGCGCGGTCGAGCTGGTGGCGCACCAGCGGCAGCCGGACCAGCGCCTGGATGCCGGTCAGCAGCAGGGTCTCGCCTGACTTGTCCCAGCGGTCGTCGAGGGTCGCTTCGGGGCGTAGGATGCTGCCCATGGTCCGTCTCCCGCGTCGTTGACCCGAAATGTCGGGCTGCCGGGCCACCGGGGCAATCCCCCGGGCCCAGCCTTTCAGCGTGGAAGAATGAGCCGCTTTTGTCGGGGTTTCTTTCCGTTCTTCATGCTGCATCGCCGAAGATGCAGAAGGATCATCCGCGCTGGGCGGCCGCCGGGTGGGGTAGAGCGAGCCGTGGGCCGGCGCCAAACAGCTTCTCCCGGTAGGTCCCCGGCGCATAGCCGCGCTTGTAGGCCCCGCGCTCCTGCAATTCGGGCACGAGCAGCTCGACCACCGCCTCCAGCCCCTCCGGCATCACGGTCCGCGCGAGGTTGAAGCCATCGACATCCGCCGCCTCGGCGAAGCCGATCAGCGCCTCCGCCACCTCCCCGGCACTGCCCAGGATCGGCCGCTGCCGGCTGCCCAGGACGAACTGGTCGATCAGGTGCCGCTTGGTCCAGCCCGGGCCGAAGACCCGCCGCATAGCCTCGACATTGGAGCTGATGGCATCCGTTGCGGCGACCTCGATGGGCTCGTCGATGCCGAAGCGGTCGAAATCGATGCCGAGCGAGGCCGCGGCATGGGCCAGCGCGCCCTCGACGCTGGCATGGCTCCGGTACTCGGCCAGCAGCTCCTCCGCCTCCGCCCGGGTCCGCCCCACGATCACCGTGGCCCCGGCGAAGATGCGGATCGGCCGCGGCGCAGCCTGCCCCCGGAGGTCGGCGGTGATGCGGGCTATATCCGCCGGCCGGCCGAAATTGACGAAGACGCATTCCGCATGCCGGGCGGCGAAGGCCCGCCCCCGGTCCGAGGCGCCGGCCTGGTAGAGCACCGGCGTCCGCTGCGGCGAGGGCTCGACCAGGAAGGGCCCGCCGCCTGCCACGTCCCGCACCCGGGCCGGGTCGGCATAGACGCCCGCCGTCCGGTCGCGCACCACCGCGTCATCTGCCCAGGAGCCTTCCCAAAGTGCGTAGACGCGGTCCATGAAGGCCTCGGCCGCATCGTAGCGGTCGTCATGCGCCAGCTGCTTCTGCAGCCCCATGGAACGCGCCGCGCTGTCCAGGTAGCCGGTGACGATGTTCCAGCCGATTCGCCCGGCGGTCAGGTGATCGAGCGTCCCCATCCGCCGGGCGAAGAGCGGCGCCGCCTCGTAGCTGAGGTTGCAGGTGACGCCGAAGCCGAGATGGGTCGTCGCCGCCGCCATGGCCGGCACCAGCATCAGCGGGTCGAGCAGCGGGATCTGCACGGCATTGCGGATGGCCGCATCCGGCCGCCCGCCCAGCACGTCGTAGACGCCGACCACATCGGCCAGGAACAGCCCGTCGAAGAGGCCCCGCTCCAGCGTCCGGGCCAGGCCCATCCAGTAGCTGAGCCTCGTGTAATCCACCGAGCGGTCGCGCGGATGGGTCCACATCCCGTGCTGGATATGGCCCACGCAGGCCATGTCGAAGGCGTTCAGGCGGAGTTCTCGCGGCATGGCGCCAGGGTCCCATGCCCGTCCCCCGTCGCCAAGCCGGCAGCCATGGCCCCGAGGATCAGGGCGAAATCCTCCGGCGCGATCGCCAGCAGGCCGAAGCGGAGCGCCCGGCCCCAGTTCCTCCGCCCCGCCGCGAAGCCGAGCCGCGGCAGCAGCGGCGCGATCGGCACCCCCGCCAGCGCCTGCCAGTCCACCCGCCGCCGCCAGGGCCGGAAGCCGCCACCCATGTCGAAGGGAAAGGGCTCCCCCTCGGCGACGATGCCCGCCGCGGTGAGGGTCCGGTATGGCTGCCCGCGGCCGAATCCGACGGAGGGCGAGTAGCAGGCAACGCCATCCCCCGGCGCGATCCGGCGCAGCGGCCCTGGCTTGCCATGGCAGACCTGCAGGAAGCCGCCCTCGCGCCCGCGTCGCACATGCTCAGCGCAGGCGACGGCGATCCAGGCCCGCCTCATGGCGCGGCCGGGGCGAAGACGCGCAGCCGGCGGCCATCCGGGTCGAGGGCGACGAAGCTGCGGCCGAAGTCGAGGTCGGTCGGGGGCTGCGCCATGGCGAGGCCGCGGGCTGCCCAGGCGGCATGGACCGCATCCACATCCGCCGCCGTGAAGGCGAGCTCGGTGCCGCCCCCGCCCGCCGCCGCCGCGGGCGTGACGGAGGGCCGGGACCAGAGGCCAAGGCCGAGGCCGGGCGCCAGCGGAACCATGGCGAAGCCGGGCGACGCCTCCGACGGCTCCCGGCCGAGGAGGCCGGCATAGAAGGCCGCGCTGGCGAGCGGACTGTCGACATAAAGGATAACAAGGCTGAACTCGGGCATCGGGCGGGTCTCCGTCTGGCCCGGCCTTCCTGCGCCCCTGTCGTGTCGGATTCCGGCAACAAGCTCAGCCGTCGATCCCTTCCGCCGCGCGCCAGTCCGCCAGCAGCACCCGCCGCCGCCGCGGCAGCCGCTCCGCCAACGGTGCCGCCTCGGCGATGCGGTCGAGGCGGAAATGCCGGAAGTCCCGCCGCAGCTCGCACCAGGCGACCATGACCTCCGCCGCCTCGAAGAAGCCGATGGCGACCGACCAGACCACCCGGTCGGACCCCTCGCCGCGCTTGTCCGTGTAGCGCAACCGCAGCTTCCGCTCGGCCTGCATCGCCCCGCGCAGCACCGCCAGATGCGGCGTGCCGGCCCCCGGCCCGGCCAGCAAGCCGCTGCCCTCGGCCGCCTCGGCCAGCTCCTCCGGCAGCACGGCGACGATCTTGGCGAGCGCATCCTCGGCCGCCCGCTCCAGCGCCGCATCCCCCCGCCGGGCCGCGAGCCGCAGGCCGAGGATCAGCGCATCCAGCTCCGCCTCGGTGAACATGAGCGGCGGCAGGGTGAAGCCGGGCCGCAGCACGTAGCCGAGCCCCGCCTCCCCCTCGATCGGCGCACCCTGGGCCACCAGCGTGGCGACGTCCCGGTAGATGGTGCGCAGCGAGACGCCGAGCTCCCGCGCCAGCTCCGCCGCCGGGACCGGCCGCCGGCGGCGCCGCAGGGCCTGGAGCAGGTCGAGCAGGCGCGCCGATCGGGACAGGGGATGCGCTCCTCGGGCGGGGGCCTGGATCGGCCGCCGGCTGCGCGCATAGCATGGCGCATGGACGCCATCGACCGCCGCATCCTCCGTGCCCTCCACCGCAATGCCCGCCTCACCAATGCCGAGCTGGCCGAGGAGGTCGGCCTCTCCCCCTCCCCCTGCTGGACGCGGGTGAAGCGGCTGGAACAGGCCGGCGTCATCAAGGGCTATGTGGCGATCCTCGACCAGGCGGCGCTCGGCCTGCCGGATACCGTCATCATCGAGGTGATGATGGAGCGGCACGACGAGGACAGCCTCCGCCGCTTCGAGCAGGCGGTGACCGACATGCCGGAGGTGGTGGAGGCCTGGCTCGTCACCGGCGAGTACGACTACGTCATCAAGGTGACGGTCGGCGGCACGGCTGGCTATGAGCGGCTGCTGCGGGAGAAGCTCTACCGCCTGCCCGGCGTGCGCCATACCCGCAGCAGCTTCACCCTCCGCAACCTGAAGCAGATCTGGACCCCCGCCCCCTGAGCTTGGCGCCGGCCGCCCGGGTGCTACCCTCGCGCCCAACAAGCCCGGGGAAACGACCATGCCGACGCGCCGCCACCTGCTGCTCGCCACCCCTGCCCTGCTGGCGGCGACGGCGCCGAGGCGGGCCATGGCCCAGGCTGCCTTCGACCACACCATCCGCGTCATCGTCCCCTTCGCCCCGGGCGGCACCAGCGACATCCTCGCCCGCATCCTGGCGCCGGAGCTGACGAAGCAGCTCGGCCAGCCCGTTGTCGTGGAGAACCGGCCGGGCGCCGCCGGCAACCTGGGCGCCGATGCGGTGGCCAAGGCGGCGCCGGACGGCCACACCATCCTGCTGATCGATGCCGGCATCCTGGCGACGGCGCCGAGCCTCTTCACCCGCCTGCCCTTCGATGTCCGGCGCGACCTGGCGCCGGCGACCATGCTGATCTACGCGCCCTACATCCTCGCCGTGCATCCGACCTTGCCGGCGAAGGACGCGGCGGAGCTCACCGCCTATGCCAAGGCGAACCCCGCCCGCGTGAACGTCGCCCATTCCGGCATCGGCGCCGCCAACCACCTGACCGCGCTGATGCTGACCCAGGCCTGGGGCACAGAGCCGGTCTTCGTCCCCTATCGCGGCGGCGCCGCGGCGCTCGCGGCGGCGGCGAGCGGCGAGGCGAATCTCATCGTCAACGGCGCGACGGCGACGCAGCCCTTCGTGCAGAACGGCACGCTGCGCGGCATCGCCGTCTCCGGCGCGCATCGCCTCGCCGCCTTCCCGGCGCTGCCAACCTTCCGCGAGCTCGGCTGGCCGGCCGTCGACAGCGGCACCTGGCAGGGCGTGCTGCTGCCCGGCGGCACGCCCCAGCCGATGATCGCCCGCTGGGACGAGGTGCTGCGCGCCGTCCTCGCCCAGCCGGAGGTGGCGCGGCGCATCGGCGATCTCGGCGGCGAGGTCCGCGCCGAGGGTCCCGCCGCCTTCCGCAGCTGGCTCGAGGGCGAGACCCAGGGCTGGGGCGCCATCATCCGCGCCAACAACCTCAAGCTCGATTGAGGGCCAACGCGACCGTACCCGCTGCGATACCGGTGTTGAACTCGGGCGCCGGGGGCTGTATGGCCCCTGTCGCCGCCGCGGGGCCTCCCGCCGGCAACCCGACGACAGAGAGACAGATGGACCCCCACCCTAGGCGTGGCACTGCCCCGCTCGCCCCCGCGGCGACGGATGCGGTGCCGCCCGCAACGGCGAGACCCGCCCCTGGCCCGGCGCCAGGCGAGGCGGGAGGCGCGGCCTAGGCGGCGCCTCCCGCCTCGCCTCCGCCCGGCCCCGGGCAGGATGGAGACGAGCGATGGCGAATGGCGCGATCACCCGCGAGGCGGCCCCGGTCACCGGCACCCCTGGCACCACCCTGGCCGAGGCCCGTGATGTTCTGGTGAAACGGCACGAGGCGGCCGAGCACCCCGCCATCCCGGCGGCCGTCCTGGCCCTGGGCGATGGCGAGGCCGCGCCGGCATCCTGGAACCCCTGGGCCGGCGTCGTGGCCACCCGCCTCTGCCGCGTCGCCCTCGCCCTGCCGAAGGCGGCGTAACCGCCCGCCAGGACTGCCCCGCGATGCGATCGCTGCCCGGCCTCACCCCGCTCCGCGCCCTGCGCGGGGCCCTCGCTGGGGCGGCTTTCGCCGTCATCCCTTGGACCCTCCTCGCCGGCCAGGCCGCGGCGCAGGGCTACGGCAGCGCGGCCGTCGCCAATGTCGGCCCGCCCGAGGCGGCGCTCTTCCCCGACCTCGCCGCCCTGCAAGACCGGCTGGAGGAGCAGGGCTGGCTGTTGCGCGGCCAGGCCACCTTCGTCCTGCAGGGCAACACGCGCTTCAACTCGCCCTATCGCGGCGCGGGCAGCCTGAGCCCGGCGCCGAATGCGCGGAACACGCTATCGACCGACCTCGTCCTCGGCCGCCGGCTCTGGCGTGGGGCGGAGGTGATCGTAGATGCCTCGGTGACGCGCGGCTTCGGCCTGTCCAACTCGACGGGCGCCGCCGCCTTCCCGAACAACGAGGCCTTCCGCCTCGGCTCCACCGAGCCGACCTTCTTCGTCCCCCGCGCCTTCCTGCGCCAGACCATCGCCCTCTCCGGCGACACCGTGCCGGATGACGAGGACCCGCTGCGCTTCAACGGGCCGATGCCGCGGGAGCGGCTGACCATCACGGTCGGGAAATTCTCGGTCTGGGACATCTTCGACGACAACCTCTACGCCCATGACGCGCGCACCCAGTTCCTCAACTGGGCGCTGGTCGGCGCCGGCGCCTTCGACTTCTCGGCCGATGCGCGGGGCTGGACCTATGGCGCCGCCCTTGAGTGGGAGAACGGGACCTGGGCCGTCCGTGCCGGCGCCTTCCAGGTGGCGCGGCGGGCCAACGGGCTGTTCATGGACCCGTCCATCACCCGCGCCTGGCAGGTGATCGGCCAGCTGGACCGATTCTACGAGATCGGCGGCCGGGCCGGCGCGGTGCGGCTGCTCTACGGCGCCTCCCGCACCCGGCAATCGACCTGGGGCGAGCTCTTCGCCAACGGCTTCGAAACCTTCGACAAGAACCCCTCCGGCTACCGGCTGAAGCAGATGGTGGCGCTCAACATGGAGCAGGCGCTGACCGACGACCTCGGCGCCTTCCTCCGCCTGTCCTGGAACGATGGCCGGACGCAGAACTGGATGTTCACCGAGATGGACCGCGCCATCTCCGCCGGCCTCTCGCTGCGCGGCGACCGCTGGGGGCGGCCGGCGGACACGATCGGGCTCGGCACCAATATCGGCTGGATCTCGGCCGGGCGGCGGCAATACCTGGAGGCGGGCGGCATCGGCTTCATCACCGGCGACGGGCGGCTGAACTACTCGCCGGAACTGGCGACGGAAATCTATTACGACGCGCGCATCGCCCCCGGCCTCACCATGGCGCTCGACTACCAGCTCATCGCCAACCCGGCCTACAACGCCGATCGCGGGCCGGTGAACGTCTTCTCGCTCAGGACCCGCATTGCCTTCTGAGCCCGCCCCAGGGCGATGGCTGATCTGCGCATTAAGCAGGTGGTAATGGTCGGCGATCCGGCTCATACCACGATGATCATGCGTGACATGCCCGCCCTTCAGGCCGACGAGCCCGCCATCCGCCTCGCCGGCCTCAGCAAGCGCTTCGCCGCGGGCGGGACGCTGGCGCTGGCCGATGTCTCGCTCGAGGTGCGGAGCGGCGAGATCTTCGGCATCGTCGGCCGCTCCGGCGCCGGCAAGTCGACCCTGGTGCGCACCGTCAACCTGCTGGAGCGGCCGGATGCCGGCGCCGTCACCGTGCTCGGCCAGGACCTGCTCGGCCTCGATGCCGCGGCGCTGCGGGCGGCCCGGCGTGACATCGGCATGGTCTTCCAGCACTTCAACCTGCACCACCGGCGGACAGTGGCCGAGAACATCGCCTTCCCGCTCGAGATCGCGGGCATCCCCCGCGCCGAGCGCGCCGCCCGCGTCGCCGAGCTGCTGCCCCTCGTCGGGCTGGAGGCGAAGCGGGATGCCTACCCGGCCCAGCTCTCGGGCGGGCAGAAGCAGCGCGTCGGCATCGCTCGCGCTTTGGCCAGCCGCCCGCGCATCCTGCTCTGCGACGAGGCGACCAGCGCGCTCGACCCGGAGACGACGGCCGAGATCCTCGCCCTCATCCGCGACCTGCGCGACCGGCTCCAGCTCACCGTGCTGCTCATCACTCATGAGATGGCGGTGGTGAAGTCGATCTGCGACCGGGTGGCGGTGATGGAGGCCGGGCGCGTCATCGAGCAGGGGCCGGTGCTGGAGGTCTTCATCCGGCCGCGGCAGGAGACGACGCGGCGCTTCGTCGCCGAGGTGATCGGCCATGGCGTGCCCCCTGGGACGCTCGCCCGCCTGCCGAGCCCCCGGCCGGGCGAGGTGCGGCGGCTGGTGCAGGTGCTCTTCCTCGGCCCGCACAGCACCCGCGCCGTCATCAGCGAGGCGAGCCGGGAATTCGGCATCGACCTCGACATCGCCGCCGGCCGCATCGACAGCATCGCGGGCGAGCCCTTCGGCGTCATGGCGCTCGCCGCCTATGGGCCGGCCGAGGCGATGGAGGCGGCCTTCGCCTGGATGCGGGGCTTAGGGCTCGTCATCGAGGAGATCGCGCCATGAGCTGGCTCACCCCCATGATGCAGGACCTGCTGCTGGAGGCGCTCGGCCAGACCCTCGTCATGGTCGGCGTCAGCACGGTGCTCGCCATCGCCTTCGGCCTGCCGCTCGCCCTGCTGCTGCAGGTGACCGGGCCGGGCGGGCTCTCGCCGCTGCCCTGGCTGAACCGGCCGCTCGGCCTCGTCGTCAATGCGGCGCGCTCGACGCCCTTCATCATCCTGATGGTCGCCATCGTGCCCTTCACCCGCCTCGTCGCCGGCACCTCCATCGGCACCGGAGCCGCGATCGTGCCGCTGGCGCTGGCCGCGACGGCCTTCCTCGCCCGGCTCTTCGAGAATGCGCTGCGCGAGGTCGATCCCGGCGTCGTCGAGGCGGCGCAGGCCATAGGCGCCTCGCGCGGCCAGATCGTCTGGAAGGTGCTGGTGCCGGAGGCGCTGCCGGGGCTGGTTGCCGCCGTCACCGTGGCGCTGGTCTCGCTGGTCGGCTTCTCCGCCATGGCGGGGGCGATCGGCGGCGGCGGGCTCGGCGATCTCGGCATCCGCTTCGGCTACCAGCGCTTCATGCCGGAGGTGATGGCGAGCGTCGTCCTCATCCTCATCCTGCTGGTGCAGGGCCTGCAGTCCATCGGGGATTGGCTGGTCCGGCGCCTCTCCCATCGCTGACGGAGTGAACCCCGCATGATCCGCCGCCGCCCGCTGCTGCTCGCCGCCCTCGCCGCCCCGTCGCTTGCTTACGCGCAGGAGATCGGCAGCACTGCCCGCCCCATCCGCATCGGCGCGACGGCCGGACCGCATGCCCAGGTGCTGGAGAAGGTGCGCGAGATCGCCGCGCGCGACGGGCTCGCGCTGCGGATCACCGAGTTCCAGGACTACATCCAGCCGAATGCGGCGCTGGCGGCGGGCGACCTCGATGCCAACAGCTACCAGCACCAGCCCTTCCTCGACCAGCAGGTGAAGGATCGTGGCCTGGCGCTGGTCGGCGTCGGCAAGACGCTGATCTTCCCGCTCGGCGTCTATTCGCGGCGGATCAAGGCGCTGGCGGAGCTGCCGCAGGGCGGGCGCGTCGCCATCCCGAACGACCCGACCAATGGCGGCCGCGCCCTGGTGCTGCTGGCCTCCAAGGGCGCCTTCGGCCTGCGCCCGGGCAGCGACTTCCGCGCGACGGTCGCCGACATCACCGAGAACCCGCGCCGCCTGCGCATCGTCGAGCTCGAGGCTGCGCAGCTGCCGCGCGTGCTGCCGGAGGTCGATGCGGCGGCGATCAACACGAACTTCGCCGTCCCCGCCGGGCTCAACCCGGTGAAGGACGCCATCGCCCTCGAGAGCGGCGATAGCCCCTATGCCAACCTGATCGTCGTCCGCAGGCAGGACCAGGCGGCGCCCTGGGTGCGGCGGCTGGTCGCCGCCTACCAGACGCAGGAGGTGAAGGACTTCGTCGCCGCCACCTTCCAGGGCTCGGTCGTCCCGGCCTTCTGAGGGCTGGTAGGGGCGGCGGGATTCGAACCCGCACGGGCTCGCGCCCGAGGGATTTTAAGTCCCTTCCGGCTACCGTTTCGGCACGCCCCCGCCTGCCACGAGACTAGCACGCGGCAGGCGCGCCGCCATCACCGCATGCAGCGGAGGAAGACGGTGGAGGGATGGGCGACCTCCCCCACCTCGGCCGCGCTGCGCAGCGCGGAGCCGGTGGTCGGCGCCAGCCGTGGCTGGATGCCGTTGCGGCGGAGGAAATCCACCGCCTCGCTGCCCTTCACCGCGAAATTGACGTTCTGCGGGATGTCGCCGGTGCTCTGGGCGATGCGCTGGGCATTCAGCTTGGATACGACGACGCCCATCACGTTGCCGCCGAGGTCAAGCAGCGGCCCGCCCGAATTGCCTGGCTGCACCGGGGCACTGATCTGGAACTGCCCCTGGTTGTCGCGCAGCCCAGCCAAGGCCGAGACCTCGCCCGTCGTCAGCGTCGGGCCGGAGGAGAGCAGCCCCGCCAGCGGGAAGCCATAGGTGACGACCCCCTCGCCGCGCCGAATCTCGGGCCCGCTGCGGAAGCTGAGCACCGGGCCGGGGTCGCCGCCCTGCACCGTCAGCAGGGCGAGGTCCCGCTGCTCGTCCTTGGCGCCGACGCGGGCGGTGAGCTCCGCCCCAGTCGAGGTGCGGACGCGCATCTCCGTGCACTCCCGCGCCACATGATGGTTGGTGAGGATGCGCGACGGCGCGACCACGAAGCCGGTGCCGGAGGAGATGGCCCGCGGCCCGCCCGGCGCCGCGCCGAAGGGCCCGCTGCCCGGCGGCAGGGGCGGCGGCTTGACACCCGGCACCGCGGCCATGGCGGGGCCCTGCGGCGTGGGCGAGGCACCCAGCGGCGGCGGCTTGCCGCCCGGTGCCGCGCCCGGCTCCGCCCCGAGGGGCGGCGGCTTGCCCTGCGACCAGGCCGGGCCGGGCCCGGCCGCGATCAGGCAGATTGCAACGGGCAGCACGAGCTTGCGCATTGGGCGAGCCTGCCGCCGGCCAGTGGTTCGGGTCAACATCACAACAGCTACGCCTCGCTCACGCTCCGAGCAGCCCCTCCCGCCGCAGGGAGAGCCGGCGCCCGTTGCCGATGATCAGATGGTCATGCAGGTGGATGTCGAAAACGGCAGCCGCGGCCTTTACCTCCGCCGTCATCTGCAGGTCGGCGCGCGACGGCGTCGGATCGCCCGAGGGGTGGTTGTGGACCAGGATCAGCGCCGTCGCCTGCAGCTCGAGCGCCCGCCGCACCACCTCCCGCGGATAGACCGGCGTGTGGTTCACCGTGCCGCGGCCGAGGACCTCATCGGCGATCAGCCGGTTGCGGGCATCGAGGAAGAGCGCATGCACCTCCTCGACCCGCGCCCGGGCCAGGCTGGCGGCGAGGTAGTCCAGCAGCCGGTCCCAGGAGTCGAGCAGCGGCCGGTCCACCAGCTCGGCCCGCGCCAGGCGCAGGGCCGCCGCCTGCACCGTCTTCAGCGCGGCGGCGCCGGCCTCCTTCACGCCCTCCACCTGGCAGAGCTCCACGGCGGGGGCGGCGATGGCATTGGCGAAGCTGCCGAAGCGGGCGATCAGGGCGCGGGCGACCGGCTTGGTGTCCTGCCGCGGCAGGGCGAGGAAGAGCACCATCTCCAGCAGCTCGTAATCGGCCAGCGCCTCGGGCCCGCCGGTCAGCAGGCGCTGGCGCATGCGGGGGCGGTGGCCGAGATGGCCGGGCGGCGGCTCCGGCATCCCGAGCGGCAGGGCCGGCATCCCCATATCGGCGAAGCCCTTCGCTTTCCCGCCCCTCGGCATCCCTCGTCCCCGATGGTCGGGGCGAGCCTACACGATGCGATGCTTTAACGAAAGCCGGTCAGGCGCCGTAGGGCGGCTTGTGCATCCCGGCCGGGGAGTAGGTGAAGACCTCCACCCCCGTCTCGGTGACGCCCACCATGTGCTCGAACTGGGCCGAGAGGCTGCGGTCGCGCGTCACCGCCGTCCAGCCGTCGTCGAGGATCTTCACCTCCGGACGGCCGGCGTTCACCATCGGCTCGATGGTGAAGAACATGCCTGGGCGGAGCTTCGGCCCCTCGCCGGGGCGGCCGAAATGCAGCACGTTCGGCGGCTCGTGGAAGCGCCGGCCGATGCCGTGGCCGCAGAAGTCCCGCACCACGGCGAAGCGGTTGCGTTCGACGAAGCTCTGGATGGCATGGCCGATATCGCCGAGCGTCGCCCCCGGCTTCACCGCCTCGATGCCGCGCATCAGCGACTCATAGGTGACGTCGAGCAGCAGCCGCGCCTTGGTCGAGGCGTTGCCGGCGACGTACATCCGGCTGGTGTCGCCATGCCAGCCATCGAGGATGACGGTGACGTCGATATTGACCACGTCGCCGTCCATCAGCACCCGCTCGCCAGGGATGCCGTGGCAGACCACGTGGTTGACCGAGGTGCAGATCGACTTCGGATAGCCGCGATAGCCGAGCGGCGCCGGCACTGCGCCCTGCGCCAGGATATGCTCGTGGCAGATGCGGTCCAGCTCCGCCGTGCTGACGCCGGGGCGGACATGCGGGGTGATGAGGTCGAGCGTCTCCGCGGCCAGCCGGCCGGCCCGCCGCATGCCGGCGAAGTCATCGGCGGAATGAAGGGTGATGCGGCGCGCGTCGCCGCTCTGCTGGTCCATGGTGTTCGACGATCTCTGCATTCAGCGGTTGGGCCCAAGATGATCGCGGGGCGCCCCAGGTGCAATACTTGCGAGGCGCGGGAGCGGTCGCGGACGCGCGAGGTCAGCGGCCGGCGCGCTCGCCGGCGCTCCGCTCCGCGACGCCGAGGGCATCGGCCAGCCTGGCATTGGCGCTGCCGGGCCGGGCCGGGCGGCTCTGGCTCTCATGCGGCGCCCAGCCGGTCATCATCAGCAGGCGGAAGGCGGCGGGGATGCCCTTTGGCTCCTGCGGCAGGGCGGCCAGCGCCATCGGCAGCAGCGCCCGGGGCGGGGTGCGCCCGTCGCGGGCGAGGACGGCATTGGCCTCGCCCGCCGCCCGCAGGTCGCGCAACAGGCCGAGCGGCGTGCGGTAGCGCACCGGCAGGCTCTCCCCATCCGCGACAGGCAGGGCGAAGCCGGCCCGCTGCAGCAGCCCCGCCAGGTCGCGCAGCTCGGGGAAGGGCGAGACCCGGGGCGAGAGGCCGCCGCGCAGCGCCGTCTCCGCCCCGGCCAGCGCCTCGCGCAGCTCCTGCAGGGTGCCGAGGCCGGGCAGGGAGGCAAGGAAGAGCCCGTCCGGCCGCAGCGCCCGGCGGATCTGCACCAGCGCGCCCGGCAGGTCGTTGGCCCAGTGCAGGGACAGGCTGGCGACGACGAGGTCGAAGCTCTCCGGCGCGAAGGGCAGCGCCTCCTCGTCGCCCGCCACCGGCAGCCCGCCGGCGCCTGCCGCCATCCGCGCCGAAAGGTCCATCGAGACGACGAAAGGGATGCCCCGCGCCCGCAGCCGCGGCGCCACCACCCCGCGCCCGCCGAGATCGAGCGCGCGGGTGAAGCGGCGGGTGATGTCGTCCAGCCGGTCGAGCAGCCGGTCGGCCGCCTCCTCCAGCACCGGCGCCACCTGGCCGACCGTCGCGGCGGCGCGGTCGCGGCGGAGGCGCACCAGGCGCCGGTCGAAGACGCGCATCGGGTCGGGGCTGGTCATGCCCGACAGGTAGGGCGCCGGGCGGCCGGTGTCAGGGGGTGCGCAACGCGGCGAGGATGGCCGAGGCGAAGGCGCGGGCATCGGCCGGCGGCTGCTCCTGCCCGGGGACCGCGACGCGCAGCCGCAGCACCCCGCCGCCGACCCCGCCGGCGCAGACCAGGCCCCGCACCCGCTCCCGCCCGTAGGAGCCGGAGGTCTCGGCGCAGCGCAGCAGGGCCGGGCCGCCGGCGGGCAGGGTGAAGCGCGCCTCCTCCCGCATCCGCCGGGGCGGGACGGGGCGCAGCGCCTCCCGCATCAAGTCGTCGAAGGCCGCCTCGGCATCGGCGCTGCCGGTGCCCTCGGGCAGGGTCGCGCCGGGCAGGCGGTAGAGCTGCACCGTGGCGCCGGCGGCAACCATCCCCGCGCTGCGGTAGCCGACCTCCCGCCCCGCCTCGCCCCGCGACAGCGGGGTCGTGGCGCCGCGGAGGAAGCCGGCGGCATCCTCAGGCAGGCGGGCGGCGAGGTCGGCGGGCGCAGCGGCCTGCGCGGCAACCGGCCCGGTCTCCGCCGGCATCCCGCAGCCGGCGAGCAGCAGCGCCGCCGCGAGGACCGCGCGGCCCGGCCTCATCCGCTCAGCCCTCGCGGCCGGCGACCAGGGCCGGGCTGCGCTCCAGCGCGGCATGGCCGGCGCCGTACATGCCCAGCAGCCGGTGCGCGTCCTCGTAGACCATCTTCAGCCCGATCCAGACGATCAGCGCCACGCCGAGATAGGCGATCCAGCGGTAGCGCTCGAGCAGCTTCGAGATCAGCGTCGCGGCGACGCCCATCAGCAGGATGGAGATGACGAGGCCGACGATCAGCATCGGCATGTTGCCGACCGCGGCGCCAGCGACGGCGAGGACGTTGTCGAGACTCATCGAGACGTCGGCAATGACGATCTGGCGCAGCGCCGTCGCCATGGTCTTGGTCTCGTGATGCGCGTGGTCGCCCTCGGCATCCGCCTTGTCCTCGTTCCGCAGTTCCCTGAAGAAGCTGTAGGCGATCCAGAGCAGCACCAGCCCGCCCACCAGCAGCAGGCCGGGGACGGCCAGCAGCCAGACCGCCGCGAGACTGAGGACGATGCGCAGCACCACCGCCAGCACCATGCCGAACATGATCGCCTTGGCGCGCTGCTCGGCCGGCAGGCCGGCGGCGGCCAGCGCGATCAGCACCGCATTGTCGCCCGAGAGGATGATGTTGACGCCGAGGATCTGCCCCAGCAGCAGCCAATTCCAACTCTCGGCGAAAGACGACAAATCCATGCAGCGGGCTCCGGCCGGGTGACGGTGGCGAAAACGGCCGGGACTCCGGCGCGGCGCACCCTAGGGGAGCGGTTTAGGCCTGTGAAGCGGCCCCCAGGCCGGCCGGATGGCCTGGAGCAGCCGAACGGATTACCGCTGCGTCACGTATCCCGCGCCCCGGCCCGCCGCATCAGCGTGACGGTGATGGTCGCCAGCGCGGCAACAGCCACCACCTGCAGCGCCGTCGCCGCCGCCCAGATCCAGGCGGGGAAGACATGCGGCAGGGCGAGGTAGCCGAGCGGCAGCAGCAGGTAGGCATAGGCGCCCGGCACCTGGTCGGCTACCTGGTGCGTGCCCTCCCAGATCATGTCCACCGCCACGTAGAGGATGACGGCGAGGCCGAGCCAGGCGATCCAGCGATGCCGGTTCAGCAGGTTGGCGATCAGCGAGGCCGCGACGCCCATCAGCACGACGGAGATGCCGAGGCCCACGATGAGCACCCAGGTATGCTCCTTCGCCGCGCCCGCCACGGCGAGGACATTGTCGAGGCTCATGGAGATGTCGGCGACGAGGATCTGGGTGATCGCCTGGGTCAGGGTCTTGCCGGACGGCGCCGCGGCACCCGCCTCGGCCACGGCCTCGTCGGGCGCCTCGTGGTGGTTGGAGCGCAGCTCGCGGAACATCTTCCAGCAGACCCAGAGCAGCAGCACGCCGCCCGCGAGGGTGATGCCGACGATCGCCAGGAGCTGAGCGGTGATGGCGGCGAAGCCGATGCGCATCACGGTCGCGGCGATGATGCCCCAGAAGATGGCGCGGCGTCGCTGCTCCGCCGGCAGGCCGGCCGCGGCCATGCCGACGACGATGGCATTGTCCCCGGCCAGGACGAGGTCGATGAACAGCACCTGGGCAAGCGGGACTAACCATTCGGGCATGGCGGGAAGGCTCCTGGGCGGCCGGCCGCACATAAATATCTGGCAATATTTATGCAACCCTAAACGGTAATGGACCAGCGGCCTTGCCATCCGCGCCCCTGGGGTCCAAACCCCGGGCCGCACGCCCCCTGACGCCCGAGGCCCGGATGGTCCCCCGCTACACCCGCCCGCAGATGGCCGCGATCTGGTCGCCGGAAGAACGCTTCCGCATCTGGTTCGAGATCGAGGCGCTGGCCGCCGAGGCCATGGCCCGGCTCGGCACCATCCCGGAGGAGGCCGCCCGCGCCATCCGCGAGCGGGGCGCGCCCCGCGCCGCCTCGATCGGCCCGGCCGAGGTGGAGGCGATCGACGCCATCGAGCGCGTCACCCGGCACGACGTCATCGCCTTCCTCACCTGGATGGGCGAGGGCATCGGGCCCGAGGCGCGCTTCATGCACCAGGGCATGACCAGCTCCGACGTGCTCGACACCTGCCTCGCCGTGCAGATGGCCCGGGCGGCGGACCTGCTGATCGCCGATTGCGGCGCGCTGCTGGCGGCGCTGAAGGCCCGCGCCTTCGAGCACCAGTTCACGCCCACCATCGGCCGCAGCCACGGCATCCATGCCGAGCCGACCACCTTCGGCCTGAAGCTCGCCGGCCACTACGCCGAGTTCCGCCGCAACCGCGCCCGGCTGGTCGCCGCCCGGGCGGAGGTCGCCACCTGCGCCATCAGCGGCCCGGTCGGCACCTTTGCGAGCGTCGACCCGCGCGTCGAGGCCCATGTCGCCGAGAAGCTCGGCCTCGCGGTGGAGCCGGTCTCGACCCAGGTGATCCCGCGCGACCGGCATGCCGCCTTCTTCGCCGCCCTCGGCGTCGTCGCCTCCGGGGTCGAGCGGCTGGCGACCGAGGTGCGCCACCTGCAGCGGAGCGAGGTGCGCGAGGCCGAGGAGTTCTTCCATGCCGGGCAGAAGGGCTCGTCGGCCATGCCGCACAAGCGGAACCCGGTGCTGTCGGAGAACCTGACCGGCCTCGCCCGGCTGGTGCGCAGCCATGTCGTCCCGGCGCTGGAGAACGTCGCCCTGTGGCATGAGCGCGATATCAGCCATTCCAGCGTCGAGCGGGTGATCGCGCCGGACGCCACCATCGGCCTCGACTTCGCCCTCGCCCGGCTCACGGGCATGATGGAGAAGCTCACGGTCTACCCGGAGCGGATGGCGGAGAACCTGGAGAGCCTCGGCGGCGTCGTCCATTCGCAGAAGGTGCTGCTGGCGCTGACCCAGGCGGGGATGAGCCGCGAGGCCGCCTATGCCGCCGTCCAGGCCGCCGCCATGGCCAGCTGGCGGGCGCTCGGCCGGCCGGACTTCCGCCGCTTCCGCGACAACCTCCTGGCCGAGCCGGGGGTCGCCGCGGTGATGGACGGGGCGGCGCTGGATGCGGCGATGGACCCGGCGCGCGACTTCGCCCATGTCCGCACCATTTTCGACCGGGTCTTCGCGGCGGAGTGATCCGCGGCCCCGGCCATACCGCGCAGTTGCCGCGTTTCCGCCGCAAGCGGGGCGCTATCTTCCCCGCAAGCAAGGAGGATCGGCTGCCATGCGCGCCCTTCGACTGACCATTCTCGCCCTGGCAGGCCTCGTCGCCGGCCTGGCCTTCGCGCCCTCGCCGGGCGAGGCGCAGCCCTACTGGTACGGCCGCCCGCACGGACACGGCTATGGGCATTACCGGCCGCCGCCGCCGCGTTACTACGCTCCGCCGCCGCGCTACTACTACGCGCCGCCCCCGCCGCCGGTCTACTACCGGCCGCCGCCGCCGGTCTATTACGCGCCGCCGCCGCGCTACTACGCCCCGCCGCCCCCGCCGGGCTTCGGCATCTACATCCGCTGAGGCTGGCCGCCCGACACGTCCTTCGCCTCCCGGCCCCGGGGCGCCGCTGCCGGGCAGGGCTCGCCCGCCCCGCCGGCATGGGGCTCAGCTGGCCGGACGGGCGCCCTGGCCCGCAGGGCCCCGCCAGCTACCGCCCCTCGGCCAGGATCCGCCGGCAATGGTCGAGTGCAGCCCCGATCAGGTTGTCGCTCGCCTCCGGCGTCCGGAAGGCGGCGTGGGAGGTGAGCGTCGCATTCTCCAGGCGGGCCAGCGGATGGCCCGCCGGCAGCGGCTCCTCGGTGAAGACGTCGAGGCCCGCATGGCCGAGATGCCCGGCCTCCAGCGCCGAGGCCAGGGCGAGCTCATCGACGATGGCGCCGCGGGCGGTGTTCACCAGGATCGCCCCCGGCTTCATCTGCGCCAGCCGCTCGCGCGAGAGGAAGCCCCGCGTCTCGTCGTTCAGCAGCAGGTGCAGCGAAACCACGTCGCTCTCCGCCAGCAGCTGCTCGAGGGAGACGAACTCCACCCCCGGCATCGCCTTCGGCGAGCGGTTCCAGGCCAGGACCTTCATCCCGATCCCGGCGCAGAGCCGCGCCATCTCGGCGCCGATGCCCCCCACCCCGATCAGCCCGACCGTCTTACCGGTGAGCTGCGTGCCCACCACCCGCGGCCAGCCGCCGGAGCGGATGGCGCCGTCCATATGCGCCGTCTTCCGCGCCGCGTCCCACATCAGGGCGAAAGCCATCTCCGCGACCGCCGTGTCGCCATAGCCCTTGATGATGTGGACGGTGACGCCGAGCGCCTCCAGCTCCTCCGGGTTCATGTAGCTGCGCGCGCCGGTGCCGAGGAAGACGATGTGCTTGAGGTCCGGGCACTGCTTCACGATCCCGGTCGGGAAGGGCGTGTGGTCGTCGATGGCGATCTCGTAGCCGGCCAGCAGCCGCGGCAGGTCATTGGCCTTGATGTCGGGGTCGCGGTGGATGGCGACCTCCGGGTCGCCCGGGCGCAGCAGCCGCTCGGTCACCGCCGCGAGCGACGGGTTGGCATCGACGAACAAGGCGCGCATGGCAGCTTTCCCCCGGCAGGTCCGATGCGCGGCATCGTAACGCCGGGCGGCGGGAGGTCCAGCCTCAGCGCTCGGCGGGCGGCAGCCGCTCCAGCCGGGTCAGGCCGTTGCGGGCGCCCATCGCCTCATCATAGGTCATGGTCCCGCGGGTCGGGCCGCCGGGCAGGCTGATGCCGCTCGGCCAGCCGCAGCCGGCGAGCGCCAGCAGCAGGGCGAGCAGGGCGACGGGACGCAGGGCCATGGCGGGTCTTCCTCTCCTGGCCCTCAGGGTGCCCCGTCCCGGCCGGGCGCGCCATGCCCGGTCAGGCGGCCGCCCTGCCGCCATAGGCCTGGAGCATCCGCGCCATCACGCCCTGAATGCCGCCGGCGGCGGCCTGGCCGCCTTCCTGCACGCCGAGCAGCGCGGCGAGCCCATCCGTCCCCATGGCCGGCCGGGTGCCGCCAAGATGGGACGGCCGGGCCTTCGCCATCTCGGCGGCGCTGAGCTTGCCGTCGCCATCGGCATCGAGGGCCTTGAAGGCGGCATCCACTGCCCCCGCCCTGGCAGAAGCTGCCGGCTTCGCCTGGGCCTGGAACTCGGCGAGCGAGATGCTGCCGTCGCGGTCCTTGTCGGCGCGGCTGAATATCTGTTGCCGCATCTGCTGGATCAGGGCCGCGTTGCCGGCACTGCCGGCGCTTGAGACCTGCATGGCCCTCCTGCCTCCGCTGCGCCCGGCCCCATGCCGGTCCGCAGCGCGGGGCTGCACAGCATCTGCCATGCCAGCCAGCTCAGCCGAGCCGCACCACCATCAGCTCGTGCTTGTTGTGCGCGCCGTGGAAGACCATCGCGCCGGGGATGGCGGCGAACTCGGCGGCGGCCGCATGGTCCGTCTCGCCCTGGAACTTGATGGTGCAGCAGATGTTCCGCACCCGCCCCGCCTCCAGCCAGCGCTGCACCAGGATGAGCAGCCGGCGGGGGTAGCAGATCACGTCGCTGAACAGCCAGTCGACCGCCGGCATCTGCCGCGGGTCGAGGCCGAAGGCGCTCTCCTGCCGCATGGCGACGCCCGGCAGCGCCGCGACCGCCGGGTCGAGCGGCGCCTTGTCCACCGCCGTCACCTGCGCGCCGAGCTGCGCCAGCGCCCAGGTCCAGCCGCCCGGCGAGGCGCCGAGGTCGAGGCAGGTCTCGCCCGGCAGCGGCCAGCGGCCTGCCCGCGTCAGCGCCTCCCAGAGCTTGAGATAGGCCCGGCTCGGCGGCCCCTCACGGTCCTCGACGAATTGCACGGCGCCGTTGACGAAGGGGCTGGTCTTGGTCGGGCTCAGCAGCAGCCGGTCCGGCGCCAGCAGGGTCCAGGCGCCGAGATGGGCGGTCGGCGGCGCCTCGGGGAAGAGCAGCGGCCGCGCCTTCACCGGCGGCAGCCGCTCGGCGATCAGCGTCGCGCGGCGATGCTGGCCATGGGCGTAGAGCGCCCAATTCCGCTGGATGGCCCGCAGCGCATCGGCGGCCGCCTTCACCGAAGGGGCCGGCACCTCCTCCGGCGCCGTCCAGGCCTCGAGCGCCCAAGCGAGCGGGCGCGGCGGCTCGGGGGAGAGGGCGAGGCGCCCATGCCAGGCCGCGATGCTGCCGCCGGCCAGGCGCAGCTCCTCCGCCAGCTCCGGCTCGAAGCCCTCGTCCGCGAGATAGGCCGCGCCGATCACCGCCGGATCAGCGCCGAAAGCCCGAGCAGCGCCCAGGCGGCCATCAGCGCGATCCCGCCCGCCGGCGCCACCGAGCCGAGCGAGACGCCGCCGATCGCCACCGCATAGACCCCGCCGCAGAAGAGGATGAGCCCCAGCGCGAAGCCCGCGCCGGCGAGATGCGCCAGCGCTCCGCCCCGCCGCTCGGCCCAGAGCCCCGTCGCCAGCAGGGCGAGGGCGTGCCAGCCCTGCATCTGGATGCCGTTCGCCAGAATGCCGAGCCGCGCCGGGTCGAGCCGCGCCGGCGCCCCATGCGCGGCCCAGGCGGCGAGGCCGACGGCAGTGAGCCCGGCGAGCGCGCCGAGGGCAAGCCAGAGACGATGCATGGCCGGGGTCTACCCCGCCGCCTCGGCCTTGGCGACCCCGTGCCCGCGCCGCGCCGCATTGGCCGCCAGATGCGCCTGCCGCGTCGGCTCCGGCAGGCGGTAGCCGGTGCCGCAGCGCCGGACCCACTCCACCGCCGTCGCCGGCGAGACCCGGTGCCCCGGCGAGATGTAGAGCGGGTTGGAGCGCCGCCGCGTCCTGAGCACCGTACCCAGCACCCGCCCCTTCCAGGCGAGCGGCACCGCGGCGCCCGGCTCCTCGCTCAGCTCGCCCTCCGGCCGCCCGACCAGCGGCGACTTGGCGACGCCGATGCTGGGCACATCGAGCACCACCCCGAGATGCGAGGCGATGCCCAAGCCCCGCGGATGCGCGACGCCATGCCCATCCACGAGGACGAGGTCCGGCCGCTCGCCGAGCCTCGCCCAGGCCTCCAGCAGCGCCGGCACCTCGCGGAAGCCGAGGAAGCCGGGGATGTAGGGCATCGTCGCCCGCCGCACGGCGGAGGCGCTCGCCACCACCTCAAGCCCCGGCCAGGCCAGCACCACCACGCCGGCGAAGACCAGGTTCTCCGGGTCGAAGCGCGTGTTGCTGATGTCGACGCCGCCGATCAACCGCACCGCGCCCAGCGCATCCTCCGTCACCACCCGGGCGGCGAGCGCCAGCTGCGCGGCGCGGGCGGTGGCGAGGTCGGGCGGGTCGATCCAGTCCGGCGGCAGGGTCATGCGGCGGATACGCCCTGGCTCAGCCCGTGGTTGCCCCCAGCATGGCGGGGACGAGCAGGCCGAGGTTGTGGCGCATCATGGCCTCATAGGTCGGGGCCGGGCCGTCGGGCGGCGAGAGCGTGTCGGCATAGAGCCGCCCCCGAAGGGCGATCCCCGCGTCCCGCGCCAGCCGCTCCATCACCGCCTGGCTGCCCCGGCCCTCGATGAAGACGGCCGAGACCCGCTCGGCCCGGATCTGCCGGATCAGCGCCGCCACCTGCGCCGCCGAGGGCTGGGCATTGGGCGCGATGCCCTGCGGCGCCAGCACCCGCACGCCGTAGCGGGCGGCGAAATAGTCGAAGGCCTCATGGCTGGTGACGACCACCCGCCGCTCTGGCGGCACCCGCGCGATCTCGGCCAGCACCCAGGCGTCGAGCGCCGCGAGCCGCGCATCGTACTCCGCCGCCCGCAGCGCCCCCGGGGGCAGCACGGCGCCGAGCCCGCGCGCGAGGCTGGCGGCATAGGCCCGGGCGCGGGCCACATCCTGCCAGGCATGCGGGTCGTTGCCGCGGGGCGCGATGCCCTCGCTCGCCGTCACCACGGGCCCTCGATAGCCGGTGCTCCGCAGCAGCCGGTCCAGCCAGGGCTCGAAGCCCAGCCCGTTGCGGATGACCAGCGCCGCCCCCTCCACCGCCCGCGCCTCGGAGGGCCGCGGCTGGAAGACATGCGCATCCGCCTCCGGCCCGGCGAGCACCCGGAGCTCCACCGCCTCCCCCGCCAGCTGCCGCACCATGTCGCCGAGGATGGAGAAGGAGGCGACGACCACCGGCCTCCCCTGCGCCCGCGAGGCCAGCGGCAGCAGGGCGGGCAGGGCAAGCAGGACGCGGCGCGGAAGGATCAGCATTGTTATACTATAACATGCACTGGCTGGATCGTCACCCGATTGTCCCGGATCGCATCTCCCGCGTTGGCGAAGCCCCCCTGACCGCCGATATTGGGGGCGAGACCCTAGCCCTCCACCGGAACGGACAGCGTGCATGGCATCCAGCGAATGGGAGATCCCGGCGGACTTGCAGCCGGTGCCGGCCGATCATGACTTCGACCTGGACCAGGCGCTGCGCTCCGTCGTCGGCGTGAAGGCGCTGGTCCCGCCTGATGCCTTCACCGCGCAGAGCCTGGGGACGGAGCGCGTCGGCAGCGGCGTGGTGATCCGGCCGGACGGGCTGATCGCCACCATCGGCTACATCGTGACCGAGGCCGAGACGATCTGGCTGACGACGCATGACGGCCGCGCCATACCCGGCCATGCCCTTGCCCATGATTTCGAGACGGGCTTCGGCCTGATCCAGGCGCTCGGACGGCTCGACCTGCCTGCCCTCCCGGTCGAGGCGGGCGAGGCGCCGCAGCCGGGCGACGTCGCGGTGCTCGCCAGCGCCGGCGGGCGCAAGCACGCGCTGCGCTGCACCATCGCCGCCCGCCAGGAATTCGCCGGCTACTGGGAATACATGCTGGACGAGGCGCTCTTCACCGCACCCGCCCATCCCTCCTGGGGTGGGGCGGGGCTGATCGGCGGGGACGGGCGGCTGATGGGCATCGGCTCCCTCGTCATGCAGCAGCAGGACGGCAAGGGGCGGCGCGTCGACCTCAACATGGTCGTGCCCGCCAGCCTGCTGCCGCCCGTGCTGGACGACCTGCTCAACTACGGCCGCCCCAACCGGCCGGCGCGGCCCTGGCTCGGCCTCTATGCCGGGGAGGACGAGGAGGGCGTGCTGGTCTCCACCACCGCCCGCAACGGGCCGGCGCAGAAGGCGGGGCTGCAGGAGGGCGACCGGCTGGTGGCCGTCGGCGGGCAGCGCGTCTCCGACCTCGCCAGCCTCTGGCGCGCGGTCTGGGCCTGCGGCTCGGCCGGGGCGCGGGTGCCGGTGACCATCGCGCGGGAGGCGGCGCCGCGCGACCTCACCATCGCCTCCATCGACCGCCGCAGCTTCCTCAAGCCGCCGCGGCTGCACTGATGGTCGCGCTCGACGACCTCGCGCTCCGCCGCCAGGCCCGCCGCCTGCTGGCGCCCTGGGACCGGCCGGGCTCGCCCGGCGCGACGCTCGGCCTGGTGCACGACGGGGCGCTCGTGCTGCACGAGAGCGCCGGCCTCGCCAGCATCGAGCATGACGTGCCGATCGGGCCGGAGACGCGCTTCCGCGTCGCCTCGGTCAGCAAGCAATTCACCTGCGCCGCCATCCTGCTGCTGGCCGGGGAGGGCCGGCTATCGGTCGAGGATGCCATCCACGACCACCTGCCGGAGCTGCCGGACCTCGGCGCCCGCATCAGCCTCGACCAGCTGATGCACAATGTCTCCGGCCTGCGCGACATGCTGGAGCTGATGCGGCTCGGCGGCGCCGACCTTTCCCACCCCTGCCGCACCGAGCATCTGCTCGCCGCCATCGGCCGGCAGCGGGGCCTGAATTTCGCCCCCGGCACGCGTTTCCGCTACTCGAATACCGGCTTCCTCCTGCTCGGCCAGGTTGTCGAGCGGGTGAGCGGCGAGGCCTTCGGCGACTTCCTCGCGCGCCGCATCCTCATCCCGCTCGGCATGACCCGCACGCGCCACACGCCGAGCGTGGCCGAGGTCGTCCCCGGCCTCGCCACCGGCTACCTGCCGCAGGGGGAGGGCTTCCTCCGCGCCCAGCACGGCTTCCCGCTCGGCGGCGAGGGCGGCCTTGTCTCCTGCGTCGAGGACCTGGCGCTGTGGGACCGCAACTTCACCACCGGCCGCATCCCCGGCCTCGCCGAGGCGCTGGCCGAGCAGCAGCCCTTCGCCAATGGCCGGATGAACCTCTACGCCCGCGGGCTGGAGGTGGCGCAGTATCGCGGCCTCCGTACCGTCGACCATGGCGGGCTTTGGCCGGGCTACAAGACCTGCTTCCTCCGCGTGCCGGAGCGGGGGATGACGGTGATCGCCATCGCCAACCATGGCGGCATCGATACCCATGCCCTCGCCCATCGCCTGCTCGATGCGGCGCTCGAGGGCACGCCCGGCTTCCACCCGGTGCCGCCCATGCCGCGGCTCGACGGCCTGCATGGCCGCTGGATCGCGCCGGAGAGCGGCGCCACCGTCGAATTCGCCGAAGGGCCCGTTGCGACGCAGCATGGCGTGCCCTTCGCCCTCGCGCCGACCGAGGATGGGCGCCTTGCCGCCCGTCGCGGCGCCTTCCCCTTCACTGCGAGCCTGCCCAAGGGCGACAGCCTCCTCATCGAGACCGATGCCGGCACCGTCACCCGCTTCCGCCGCGCCCCGGCGGAGGCGAGCCTGCCCGAAGGGCTCGAAGGACGCTGGCAGTGCGAGGAGCTGGGCGCCACCTGGACCATCGCCCCGCATGAGGGCGGCCTCGCCGTGCAGGTCCGCGGGCCGGTCGCCGGCGCCGGCCCCTGGCCGCTGGAAGGGATCGAGGGCGATGCCTTCCGCATCCGCACCCCCGGCACGCTCTTCCAGGGCTGGCTCGATGCCCGGGCGGAGCGCGGCGCCGATGGCCGCCTTGCCGGCTTCGTCGTGAACGGGGCGCGGGCGAGCGGGCTGCGTTTCCTCCCCGCCTGAAGGCTGGCAGACTTCCTCCCCTCCCGGAAGGACGCATGGCCATGGCCGAAAGCACCTATACCGTCGGCGACCTGGTCGCCGAATTCCTCGCCCGCATCGGCGTCACCACCTGCTTCGGCATCGTCTCGGTCCACAACATCCCGATGCTGGACGGCATCGGCCGGCGCAACGCCATCCGCTACGTCATGGCCCGCGGCGAGATGGGGGCGGGGCATATGGCGGATGCCTATGCGCGCGTCTCGGGCCATCTCGGCGTGGTCTTCTCCTCGACGGGGCCAGGTGCCGCCAACACCGTCCCCGGCCTCGCGGAGGCGCAATTCGCCGGCAGCCCCGTACTGCACATCACCGGCCAGACCGCGACGAAGTACATCGACCGCGACATGGGCACGGTGCATGACCTGCCGGGCCAGACGGCGATGCTGGCCGCCGTCTCCAAATCCGCCTTCCGCATCCGTGCGGCGCAGGAGGCGCTTGGCGTGCTGACCCGCGCCGCGGCGCTCGCCCTGACGCCGCCGCGCGGGCCGGTCAGCCTCGAGATCCCGATCGACATCCAGCGCACCGCCATCCCCCGGCCGGCGGAGCTCGACCGGCTGGCGCTGCCCATCCCCCCTGCCCTGCCGCCCGACCCGGCGGCGCTGGACGAGGCCGCCGCCATCCTCGGGGCGGCACGCCGCCCGATGCTCTGGCTCGGCAACGGCGCGAAGGAGGCCGGTAGCGCGGCGATGCGGCTGATGGCGCTCGGCTTCGCCGCCGTCTCCTCCTGGAACGGCCGGGGCATCATCCCCGAGGACCATCCGATGACCCTCGGCGGGATGCATGGCAACGGCTCGCCCCGGGTGCAGGAATTCTACGGCACCGTCGATGCTATGCTCGTCGTCGGCAGCCGGCTGCGCGGGCATGAGACGATGGAATTCTCGCTCAAGCTGCCGAAGGTGCTGATCCAGGCCGATATCGACCCGCGCGCCAATGGCCGCACCTATCCGAGCAGCGCCTTCGTCTGCGGCGATGCCGCGCTGGTGATGGAGGGCCTCGCCGAGCGCCTCGCCGGCCGCCTCCGGCTTGATCCCGGCTTCGCCACCGACTTCGCCGAGATGCGCCGCCGCGCGACGGCCGAGTACCGCGACACGCTCGGCCCCTATGCCGACTTCCCCGCCGCCCTCCGCGCTGCCCTGCCGCGCGACGCGCTCTTCGTCCGCGACGTAACGCTGAGCAACTCCTCCTGGGGCAACCGCATCTTCCCGGTCTATGGCCCGCGCGATGCGGTGCATCCGGTGAGCGCCGCCATCGGCCCCGGCCTGCCGCTCGGCATCGGCGCGGCGATGGCGGGCGGGGGCCGCAAGACCATCGCCATGGTGGGCGATGGCGGCTTCGCGCTGAACCAGACCGAGCTCTGGACCGCCGTGCAGGAACGCGCCGAGCTCATCGTCATGGTGATGAACGACCGCGGCTACGGCGTCATCAAGCACATCCAGGGCGCGTTGCAGGACGGCCGGATGTTCTTCGGCGACCTGCAGGGGCCGGAATTCCAGCAGCTCGCCGCCGTCGCCGGGTTGTCGGGCTTCAAGGTCTCCTCCATCGCCGAGCTTGGGGGCATCGTCGAACGCGCCGTCGCCACCCCCGGCCCCTCGCTGATCGAGGTGGACATGGCGGCGATCGGCGCCTTCCCGCCCTATGCGCCCTACAACGCCATGGGCATCTACGCCAAGCCGAGCCGGTAGAAGCGATTGGCGGTCCCGCTGAAGAGCGCGGTGCGCTCCTCGGCGGAGGCTCCGGCCGCGAGCTTCTTGCAGGCATTCCAGAAGACGCCGTAGCCGTAGCTGCCCTTGTCCACGGGGAAGTTGCTCTCGAACATGCAGCGCTCCGCGCCGAAATGCTCGATGGTGGTCTCGATATAGGGCCTCCACGCCGCGGCCAGCGCATCCGAGGAGGGCGGCTCCGCCCCGTCCTCGAAGCCGAAGCCGTTGATCCGCATGCCAAGCCCGCCAAGCTTCACCGAGACATTCGGGCAGGTGGCGAGCTCCGCCATCGAGGTGCGCCACTCGGCGAAGATCGCATCCCGCCTGCCCGCATAAGCCTTGATGCCGAGCGGCCCGCCGACATGGTCGAGCACGATCGGCGTCTCCGGGAAGGCGCGGGCGAGCGCGGTCAGGTCGGGGATTTGCGGATGGTACAGCCAGGCGTCGAAGCTGAGGCCGAGCGGCGCAAGCTGCGCGAAGCCGGCGCGGAAATCCTCGCGGAAATAGATGTCCCGTGGCGGCGTATAGGCCGGGTTCATGACCTCTGGATCGGGGTCCCAGCTCGTGATGTGGCGGATGCCGCGGAAGCGGTCGCCGCCGGCACGGATATGCGCCTGCAGCACCTCCCGCGCCTCGGCGCCTATCATCAGGTTCACATGGCCGACGATGCCGGCGCAGACCTTGATCGGGCCATAGCCGCCGCTGGCGCTCATCGCCGCGATGCCGTTGACGAATTCCGTCTCGCCGACCGGCCTGTAGGCCTCCGGCCCATCGGCCCGGTGCATCGCGCGGCACTGCACGAAGACGGTTGCGATGATGGTGTGGCCCTGGTTGGTATCGGCCAGCAGATCGGGCAGCAGGTAGCGCCAGCCCTCGCGGTCCCAGAGGTGATGATGCGGGTCGATGATCGGCAGGCCGGGGTCGAGCGGCGCCTCGCTGCGCCGCGCCAGCCACTCCTCCCGCACCGGGGCGTAATGCGAATTCGTGCCGCTCATGGGTTCGTTCCCCTGACGTTTCCTCCCGCCGAGGATACCCCTGCCCGCCATCCCCGCCTATGCTTAGCCACCTATGCAAGGAGAGCGGGTCATGAGCTTGCCACTGGAGGGCGTCAGGGTGATCGAGGTGGGCCAGGCCCTGGCCGGGCCGCTCGCCGGCGTAATCCTGGCCGATCTCGGCGCCGACGTGATCAAGATCGAGAAGCCCGACGGTGGCGACGATGCCCGGCTCTGGGGCCCTCCCTTCGGCCCGGATGGCGAGACCTCGCTCTACTTCCACAGCCAGAACCGCAACAAGCGCAGCGTGGTGCTGGACCTCAAGAACCCCGCCGACATCGAGACGCTGCACGCGCTCTGCGAGACCGGCGACATCCTCATCCAGAACCTCCGCCCCGGCGTCGTGGACGAAATCGGCATCGGGCCGGAGGCGATGCTGGAGCGGCATCCGCGCCTCGTCTACTGCTCCATCTGGGCCTTCGGCTACCAGGGGCCGATGCGGCTGCGCTCGGGCTTCGACCCGCTGCTGCAGGCCTTCGGCGGCATGATGAGCGTCACCGGCCGCCCGCAGGACCCGCCGACCTTCTGCGGCGCGTCGATCAACGACAAGGCGACGGGCCTGTTCTGCGCCGTCGGCGCCCTCGCCGGCCTGCGCCAGCGCGACCAGACCGGCCGCGGCTGCCTGATCGACACCTCGCTGCTGGAGACCGCCGCCTTCTGGGTCGAGGGGCAGATCAACCAGCACATTGCGACCGGCGAGGTGCCGACGCGCCACGGCACCGGTGCCGCCGTCATCGTGCCCTACCAGGTCTTCGAGACCGCCGACCGCCCGCTCTGCCTCGCCGCCGGCAATGACCGGCTCTTCGCCCGCGCGGCGAAGGTGCTCGGCCACCCGGAATGGACCGAGGATCCGCGCTTCGCCCGCGGCGCCAGCCGCGTGCGCAACAAGGCTGCGCTGCTGCCCATGGTCGCCGAGGCGCTGCGCGGCAACACGCGCGACCATTGGCTCGCGGCGCTGGAGGCGGTCGGCGTGCCCTGCGCGCCCGTCAACAATATCGGCGAGCTGGCGGCGAGCGAGCAATTCGCCGCCGTCGACATGGTGCAGGCGCTGCCCGAGAGCGGCGTCAAGGTGCTTGGCCTGCCGATCAGCATCGACCGCGCCCGCCCCTGGTCGCCGCGCCCCGCCCCGGCCCTTGGCGAGCACACCGAGGAGGTGCTCGCCGCGCTCAAGCGCTGAGATCAGCCGGCCGGCGTCAGCACATGGATGACCCGGCTGGCCAGCATCTCCTTGGTCTTCGCCGCATACTCCTTCATGTGCGGCGCCGCGCCATGCGCCTTCAGCGCCTCGATGCTCTCCCACTTCTCGATCACGCAGAAGCTGTCGGGCCCGAGCGGCGCCTGGATGGCGCCCATCCCCTCCGCGTCGATGGCGGGGCCATACTCGATGCAGCCCTGCTCGGCATGCACGGCCGGCATGTTGGCGCGGAAGGCGGCGAGCACCTGCTCCCGCATGCCGGGCTTCGCGGTGATGATGGCGAGGACATGGATCATGGTGCCGGACGCTCCCCTTGCTTGGCGGCGGCAGGCTACGCGCCGTGCCGCCGCTCGCCAAGCCGCGCTCAGTTCTGCGGCACGTCCAGCTTGCTGAGGATCGGCCGCCAGCGATCCGCCTCGCTCGCCATGAAGCGGGCGAATTCGTCGGGCGTGCTGCCCTTCGGGAACTGCCCGTCATTGACCAGCCGCTCGCGGATCCGCGCATCCTGCAGCGCCTGCACCGCGGCCGCGTTCAGCCGCTCCACCACGGCCGGCGGCGTGCGCGCGGGCGCCAGCAGGCCGAACCAGCTCTCGGCCACCAGGCCGGGGAAGCTTTCGGCGAAAGCCGGCGCATCGGGCGTCGAGCTCACCCGCTGCGCGCTCGTCCAGCCGAGGATGCGCCCCTGGTCGTTGCGATGGACCGGCAGCGCCGTGCTGCCGGCCACCACCAGCAGGTCGAGATTGCCGGCGAGGAAGTCGTTCAGCTGCGCCGCATCGCCGCGATAGGTCACGTCCTGCATCTCGACGCCGAGCCGGTCGAGCACCATCAGCATCGCCATGTTGGTGAGCGTCGTCGGCCCGTTGGTGCCGTAGGTGATGCGCCCCGGCCGCGCCTTCGCCGCCGCCACCAGCGCCGCGATGTCCGCCGGCCCGTCCTTCCGCGCGATCACCGCGAAGGGAAAGGTGGAGGCGAGGGTGATCGGCGTGAAATCCTCCGGCTTGTAGGCGAGCCGGCGGTAGATCAGCGGGTTGATGGTTAGCGTCGTGCCGGCCGCCATCAGCACCGTGTGCCCATCCGGCTCGGCGCGGGCGACGTATTCGGCACCGATGATGGTGTTGCCGCCCGCCCGGTTCTCCACCTGCACGGGCCGGCCCAGCACATCCGTCATCCGCTCCGCCAGCAGCCGCGTCAGCACATCCGTGCTGCCGCCCGGCGCAAAGGGCACGACGATGGTGACGGGGCGGCTGGGGAAGCCCCCCTGGGCGAGGGCGGGCGTGGCCAACAGGCTCGCTGCCAGCGCAAGGCCGTGGCGGCGGGTGGTCTCGGTCATGGCGTTGTCTCCCGGACGATGATCGGCGGTTGCTCTTCCCCCAGCCTTGTCCGCCGCGCAAGGCCATGCCGCCTGCCCTGGCGCGCCCCGCCTGGTGCTGCTTAGCATGCTCCCCCTGCATCCGGCGGGAAGGGAGAGGCAGATGCATGACGTCGCCATGGCCGTCGCAGGCCGACCGGAGGCCGCGGCATGAGGCCCGACCGCTTCACCGGCCAGGTGGCGCTGGTCACGGGCGCCGCCTCCGGCCTCGGCCGCGCCACCGCCCTCGGCCTGGCACGCGAGGGCGCCCGGCTGGTCCTTTTCGACCGCGACGCGGCCGGCCTCGCCGCCACCGCGGCGCAATGCCCAGGCGCTCTGACGGTCGCCGGCGATGCGTCGAAGGCCGCAGATGTCGAGGCGGCCGTCGCCCAGGCAGCGAGCCTCGGCCCGCTCCGCCTGCTGGTCACGGCAGCCGGCATGCTCGGCCCGGTCCGGCCGGCGACGGAGGTGGAAGAGGCGGAATGGGACCGGCTCTTCGCCGTCAACGTGAAGGGCACCTGGCTCGCTGCCCGGGCCGCCTTCCCCCTGATGCGCGCGGCCGGAGGCGGGGCGATGGTGGCCTTCGCCTCGGCCGCCGGGCTGGTCGGGTCCCCGACCATGCCGGCCTATTCGGCGAGCAAGGGCGCGGTGGTGCTGCTGACGCGGAGCCTCGCGGTGGCCCATGCGCCGGAGGGCATCCGCGTCAACTGCGTCTGCCCCGGCTCGATCAAGACGCCGATGCTGGAGGAGACCTTCGCCAGCGCCGGCGACCCGGCGGCGCGTGCCGCCCGCGAGGCCGTCTTCCGCGCCCGCCACCCGCTCGGCCGCTTCGGCCGGGCGGAGGAGGTGGCGGACGCCGTGCTCTACCTGCTCAGCGCCGAGGCGGGCTTCGTCACCGGCGTCGCGCTTCCCGTCGATGGAGGCCGTCTTGCCTGACGACAAACGCTTCAGCGGCCGCACCGCCATCGTCACCGGCGCCGCCCGCGGCATCGGCGCCGCCACCGCCGCCCGCCTCGCCGAGGAGGGCGCGCAGGTGCTGCTCGCCGACCGCGCGCCGGAGGTGATGGCGCAGGCCGAGGCGCTGGGCGGCGTCGGCCTCCGCATCGACCTCGCCGCGCGCGGGGCGGGGGAGGTGGTGGTCGATACCGCGCTCGATGCCTTCGGCCGGCTCGATATCCTCGTGAACAATGCCGGCATCGGCGGCTCGAAGCCGCTCGTCGAGTCGGATGACGACCTCATCGACCGCTTCATCGACACTAACCTGAAGGCGGTGCTGCGGCTGACGCGCGCCGCCATCCCGCATCTGGCGCGACCGGGCGGGCGCGTCGTCTCCGTCTCCTCCACCTTCGGCATCGCCGGCCATCCCGGCACCACCGCCTATGCCGTTGCCAAGGCCGGCATCGCGCAGATGACCCGGCAACTGGCGGGCGAACTGGGGCCGGAGGGCATATTGGTCAATGCCGTCGCCCCCGGCGTCATCGAGACGGCGATGACCGAGGGGCATCTCGGCAGCGCCTACTACCGCCGTGCCGTGCTGGAGCCGACGCCGCTGCGCCGCGCGGGGAAGCCCGAGGAGGTGGCCGCCGTCATCGCCTTCCTCGCCTCCGACGACGCGGCCTATGTCTCCGGCCAGGTGATCGCCGTCGATGGCGGGTGGCTTGCGGCGCGCCACCCGCCGCGCGAGGCTGGCTGAAACCACCGGAGGGGCGGTCCATGATCGACATGCGGGTGAACTGGCCGGGCGGCGCCAAGGTTGCGGTGATGCTGACCTTCGACTTCGATGCGGAGACGCTCTGGCTCTCCCGCGACCCGGAGAATGCCCGCCGCCCCGGCATCCTCAGCCAGGGCGCCTATGGCGCCAAGGTCGGCGTGCCGATGATCCTCGAGGTGCTGCGGCAGGAGGGCGTCAAGGCCACCTTCTTCGTCGTCGGCTGGACGGCGGAGAAGCATACCGCCCGCGCCGAGATGATCCTGCGCGAGGGGCACGAGATCGCGCATCACAGCTATTCCCATAGCTGGATCGACCCGGCCTTTCCCGACAAGGAGGTCGAGGAGATGGAGCGGGGCCTTGAGGCGCTGAAGCGCACCCTCGGCGTGGTGCCCAAGGGCTACCGCTCGCCCGCCGGCGAGACCAGCGACAACCTGATCCGGCTGCTGAAGAAGCACGGTTTCCTCTACGACAGCTCCCTGCTGGACCACATCAACCCCTACCGCCACGTCATGCCCGACGGCAGCCCGGGCCCGATCGAGCTGCCCTGGCACTGGAGCCTGGACGACGCGCCGCATGCGCTGTTCTCCGTGAAGTCGCCGCGGCCGATCTTCCCTAACAGCCATATCCGCGAGGTCTTCCAGGAGGAGTTCCGTGAGATCTACCGCTGGGGCGGGCTCTACAACCTGGTGATGCATCCGCAGATCAGCGGCCGGCCGAGCCGCGTCGCGCTGCTGCGCGAGATGATCCAGTGGATCAAGACCTTCCCCGATGTGTGGTTCGCGACGGGCACCGAGGTCGCCGAGGCCTGGTCCGCGGCGCATGAAGCGGAGTGAGAGCATGATCGTCCGTCGCCTGCTCCTCGGCCTGGCTGCCGCCGGCAGCCTTGCCCTCTCCGCCGCCGCCCAGCCGCGCGAGCGGCCGCTGCGCCTCGTGGTCAATGTCGGGCTGCAGAATCTGGACCCGATCTCCAGCCCCTCCTTCGTCACCCGCAACTTCGCCTACATGGTCTACGACACGCTCGTCGCCATGGACGGCCGCGGCGAGTTCCGGCCGCAGATGCTTGAGGGCTGGCAGGTCAGCGAGGATCGGCTCGCCTGGACCTTCACCCTTCGCCCCGGCCTCGAATTCAGCGACGGCACGCCGGTCACGGCGGATGACGCCGTTGCCTCGCTCAAGCGCTGGGGCGCGCGGGATGCCATCGGCCGGCGGCTGATCGCGGCGACGAAGGAGTTCCGCGTCGAGGCGCCGAACCGCTTCGTCCTGCAGCTGGGGCAGCCCTTCGGCGGCGTGCTCGATGCGCTCGGCAAGCCGAGCGTGCATGTGCCCTTCATCATGCCCGCCCGCATCGCCTCGGCGACGCCGCCCACCCAACCGGTGCCGGAGGTGGTCGGCAGCGGGCCCTATCTCTTCATCAAGGAGGAATGGGTGCCGGGCGAGCGCACCTTCTTCCGCCGCAACCCGCGCTACGTGCCGCGCGCCGAGCCGGCAAACGGCCTCGCCGGCGGCAAGCTGGCGAAGATGGAACGCGTCGAATTCGTCACCCTGCCCGACATCGCGCTGCGCGCCGCGGCCATCACCCGCGGCGAGGTGGACTACCTCGAGTACGCGCCGATCGACTACCTGGCGAATTTCCGCCGTGACCGGAACCTCGTGATCGCCCGTCCCGGCGGCATCGCGCATATCGTCGGCGGCGTCAGCATCAACCACTACCTCCCGCCCTTCGACAGGCTGCCGATGCGCCGCGCGCTGCAGGCGGCGCTCGACCGCGAGGAGATCGTCGCCAGCCATGGCCTGCCGGAGGGGATGGCGGACCCGAACTGCGTCTCGGTCTATCTCTGCGGCACGCGCTACAGCACCGATGCGGGCGGCGAGGCCATCCGCCAGCCGAGCCTCGAGCGCGCCCGCGCCCTGCTGCGCGAGGCCGGTTACAACAACGAACGCATCGTCTTCCTGCAGCCGGCCGACAGCGCGTTGATCAACCCGATGGCGCTCGTCGTCATCGACCGGCTGAAGCGCGCCGGCTTCAACCTCGACGTCCAGGCCTCCGACTGGTCCTCGCTGGCGCAGCGCTGGGTCGGGCGGCAGCCCATCGCGGAGGGAGGCTGGAACCTGATCTCGGTGGTCTATACCGGCTTCGACATGGCCGACCCGCTTTCCAACATGGGGATCGGCTACAACTGCTCGAACAACCAGCCCTGGGGCTATTGCGTGCCCGAGATGACGCCGGTGCTGGACCGCTTCGCCGCCGAGAGCGACCCGGCCAGGCGCCGTGAGCTGGCGGCGGAACTGCAGCGCCTCGCCATCGAGAACGTCACCTTCCCGCTGGACGGGCAGTTCCAGGCGCCCGCGGTCTGGCGGGCGGAGCTGAAAGGCGTCATCGATTTCGGCTTCCCCGTGCTCTGGAACATCGAGCGCGCCCGCTGAGGGAGGGTGTGCAGGCCGGGCCGAGGCGACTACATCGGGGGGCATGGAGACGCCCCCGGACCTCGCCCCCTTGGCCCTCACGATGGGCGAGCCCGCCGGCATTGGCGGCGAGATCGCGGCCGGTGCCTGGGCCGCGCTGCGCGCCACCGGCCCGGCCTTCTTCCTGATCGACGATGCCGGGCGGCTCGCGGGCGTGCCCGTCCGCCGCATCGCCGAGCCGGAGGAGGCATGGGCCGCCTTCCACGAGGCGCTGCCGGTGCTGCACCGGCCCCTTCCCCGCCCGGCCGTCCCGGGCCGGCTGGCCACGGCCAATGCGCCGGCCGTCATTGCCGCCATCGACGAGGCGGTGGCGCTGGCCAAGGCCGGGCGGGCGGCGGGCGTCGTCACCAACCCGATCCAGAAATCGGCGCTCTACGCCGCCGGCTTCGCCCATCCGGGCCATACCGAGTACCTCGCCGAGATCGCCGGCACCGGGCGGCCGCCGGTGATGCTGCTCGCCTGCCCGGAGCTGCGCGTGGTGCCGGTGACGATCCATGAGCCGCTGCGGCAGGCCATTGCCCGCCTCACGCCGGAGCTCATCGCCGGGGTGGCGCGACTGACGGCCGCCGGCCTCCGGCAGGATTTCGGCATCGCGGCGCCGCGGCTGGCCATCGCCGGGCTCAACCCGCATG
Organism: Belnapia sp.; assembly: GCF_059504005.1. NCBI lineage: Bacteria > Pseudomonadati > Pseudomonadota > Alphaproteobacteria > Acetobacterales > Roseomonadaceae > Belnapia > Belnapia sp. The sequence goes on from NZ_JCACHU010000025.1 coordinate 176,948, forward strand.
CCGGCGAGGACGGCACCATCGGCACCGAGGACCGCGACATCGTCGCCCCCGCCGTCGCCATTCTGCAAGCCGAGGGGATCGACGCGCGCGGGCCCATCCCGCCCGACACCATGTTCACCGCCAAGGCGCGGCCGGGCTACGACGTGGCGCTCGGCCTCTATCACGACCAGGCGCTGATCCCGATCAAGACGCTCGACATGGCGGGCGGGGTGAACGTCACCCTCGGCCTTTCCATCGTCCGCACCAGCCCGGACCATGGCACGGCGCTCGACATCGCCGGCCAGGGGATCGCCGATCCGGGCAGCCTCATCGCCGCCCTCCGGCTTGCCGCCGAGATCGCGGCCCATCGTAGGAAAGCCAGCCGATGACGCCGATGCGCCTCTCCGTGAACATCGACCATGTGGCGACGCTGAGGAATGCCCGCGGCGGCAGCTTCCCCTGCCCGGTCGAGGCGGCGCGCATCGCCATGGCGGCCGGCGCCGACGGCATCACCATGCATCTGCGGGAGGACCGCCGCCATGTGCGCGACCGGGACCTCGAGCGCGTCGCGGCCGAGGTGGAGGCGCGGCTGAATTTCGAGATGGCGGCGACGGAGGAGATGGTCGGCATCGCGCTGCGCCTCCGCCCGCCTGCCTGCTGCATCGTGCCGGAGAAGCGGCAGGAGCTGACGACCGAGGGCGGGCTCGACGTCATCGCCGCCGGGGCGCCCTTGCAGGATGCAATTCGGCGGCTCGCGGGGGCGGGGATCGAGGTCTCGCTCTTCGTCGAGGCGGATGCGCGGCAGATCGAGGCAGCGGCCCGGATGGGCGCGCAGGCCGTGGAACTCCATACCGGCACCTATGCCGATGCGCCGGCGGCCGAGCGCGAATTGCATCTTGCGAGACTGCTGCAGGGTGCCGCCGCCGCCGCCTCGGCGGGGCTGCTCTGCCATGCCGGCCACGGCCTCTCCTACGGGACGCTGCCCCCGATCGCCGCTATGCCGGAGGTGGTGGAGGTCAGCATCGGGCATTTCCTGATCAGCCAGAGCGTCTTCGAGGGAATGCCCGCCGTCATCCGCCGCATGAAGGCGCAGATCGCCGAGGCACGCGGCGGAGCGTGATTGCAATTTGCATGGCACGGGAGCTGCTGAGGGGGTGACAGGTCCATCCCAAGACGGAGCCAGCCGATGTCCCATGCCGCCCCGATCGTCGCCCGCAAGCCTGTCCAGCACCAGGACGACCGGATGAGTGCCGGCGCCTATCTGCTGCAGGGCACCGCATTCCTCGGCTTCCTGATCTTCCTTTTCGTCCTGGCCGGATTCCGGGGCTAGCAGCCTGTTGGATTTGGGTTTGCCGGTGGTTTGTTGGGTGGCGAGAGGGTC